>CAZJUU010000086.1:0-6757 GCA_964549295.1 uncultured Candidatus Bathyarchaeia archaeon | reverse complement strand
TCAAATAGCTCGAGAGAAAGGCGTTCAGGACAGAGTCATCAGGATAATTGAGAATCACATCGGCGCTGGAATTCCCAGAGAAGAAGCGGAGAAGCTCGAGCTTCCATCAAAAGACTATCTGCAAACAACTTTTGAGGAGAAGATTGTGGCCTATGCAGATAAGGTAACAAAAGGTCGCCGAAGAATGAGTTTCGAAGAAGCAACCAATGATCTCATGAACAGCTTGGGGCCCGACCACCCTGCCATTGACAGGTTTAGAAGACTTCATGAAGAAATCTCGAGGATGATGAGTTCAGATCATCCATGATTCATGTACTTCAGAGCTTTCATGGAATCAAGAAGGACGCAGCGCTGAAGATCTTCAGAGAAGACCTCATGAATCTCATCAAGAATTTGTCGGTCAATCTGGAAAGCATCGGCATCGACGACCGTGGATGGGGGTACATAGACTTCTCAGGAGCCGATTCAGAAGTATTGACAGAGATTATCAGAGGAAAATATGGAATTGCCCCAATCGACATCACTGAGCTAGGAGTTGGAGATGTTACTAGAGGCATAGTTGTGGATTCGACCGTGGGGTACGGAATCTACATTGACATAGGTCTACGATCTTCTGGTCAAAAGGATGCACTGTACCCGCTACATGCAATTAGAAGTCAATTGGCTGATGGGGAAAAATTGCCTCTTCGACAGATTTCGAAGCATTTTTGCTTCCAAGAAGGTTTTCCATTGGAAGTCCGAGTCACAGATGTGAACATTGAATCCCGAAAGATCGATGTTGAACTGAGTGATAGACAAGTTTCATACTTCAAGGATTGGACTCGATTTCCCTTTGACAGAGTCATCCTGACAGGTTGCTCCAAGAATGATTTGGAAGAAGCCCTCGACTTATCCGACCTGAGAAGGGACATAGCTGATGTTGAGTCAATTAGCCTAACAACACATGTTCTCATATGCAAGTTGGGGACTGATGCGCCCGGCGTAATATCACGGATAGGCTCACATCTGAGAGGAGTCAAGGCATGGGCCTTCCAGCCTAGAACACCGTGGATGGGGAGGCAACGAAGCCAACAAGGATATTGACGTTCTAATCGGAATCCATCAATTCGGCTGTTACTAGCGATTTGAGTCCACAGGGTCGCAGCCAGTCGTCACAGCCTACTTCCCCATTATTTGAACAACTACTTGTCTAGACCTGCTCCTAGCATCAAGCTCAATGAACACCAGTTGCTGCCAAGTACCTAGAGTCGGCTTCCCATTCTGGAAAGGAATGGTTATGCTTGGACCGATAAGCGAGGCCCTGACGTGGGAATGCCCATTTCCATCATGCCATCGCTTCTCATGCTCATATTCTATGTCCCTAGGAGCTACTCTGTCTAACATGTCTGGAAAATCTTCAAGCAACCCAGGTTCATACTCTATGGTCGTAAGCGCACCAGTCGAGCCTGGAACAAAAACTGTTGCTACGCCCTCCTTCAAACGCGAATCTCTAATACTTTCTTCTAGCTGATCAGTAATGTTAACGATGTCTGTTTCGCCATCAGTGTGAAAACTTATTCGGCTTGTAACAACATCCACTACACTACACCCGACAAGTTTGAAAAACAGCCTATCCTATAAAAGTTCAGAAAATGGTTCTGGGACTCTTGTTCCATCACAACGATTCGAGATTCAGGAGAAACGCTACTCGGTCAATAGATACGGAGTTCAAAGCCAGTGTCGTAGCGCTCATTCTTCAGAAGCAACCCGAAATCGCACTTAAGGTTCTCAGTGAACGATACTCTATCCGAACTCCGCATTTGAAAGTTGGAACGGCCAAGAGATTCAGTGCAAGTCCAGGCGCGTACGCTCACTCAAAGAACACGATCTACGTATCGTCGAGTGACGGCCTGAGTGATCCTCGCATAGTTTTGCACGAGTTCTATCATCATCTGAGATCTATTAGTGGAAAACACAGAGGAACCGAAGGGTACGCCAACAGGTTTGCAGACGATTTCATCGCCTCATACATTGAGATGATGCAACGCCTGAAGTCGAGATAGTGTTCGGACTGAAATCCATATTTCCAACTAGGGATGAATAGTTCTGTGAGGGAAACCGATTGTCGAGGAAGTACCCGGCTCATCCCTTGGTTGGAGCAAGCGTTGTAGTTCGGGATGGAGATCGCATACTTCTGGTTAAGAGAGCAGGCGAGCCTGGAAGAGGTTTGTGGGGAGTTCCAGGTGGACTAGTGAACCTTGGTGAGAAAGTGGAAGATGCTGCGCTGAGAGAGGCTAGAGAGGAGACCGGGCTGAAAATTAGAATTGACGGTATATTCGATGTGGTCGACTACATAATTCGAGACTCGAAGAAACGCGTCCAGTATCATTATGTGATTATTGACTTCTGGGCCCATCCCATATCAGGTCGATTGAAAGCTTCCTCTGACAGTCTTGACGCTCGCTGGGTCGACATCAAGAATCTGGGAAAGTATAGAATGACGAAAACACTTCGAAATGTCTTCAAGAGAAAGGGACTGATCCGAAGATAATCACTCAAGAATTGTCTTGTGATTACGGACATGCTAGATCATTATGTATCCCATGTTCCTCAGTTTCTCAAGCTGAGCTTCTACCCGCCTATGTTTCTCTTCCAGTTCCCTTGGGGGAGACAAACCTCTCCTCTTGAAATAGTCATATACAGCATCTTTGAGGGCATCAGTAGCCAACAGTGAACAATGGATCTTCTGCTCAGGCAATCCATCCAAGGCTGACGCAATATTCTCCTTCGTAATCTCTTGGGCCTCATCAAGAGTCTTCCCCACAACCATTCCAGTCAACATGCTTCCACTCGCGATGGAAGCCGCGCAGCCCTGAGTCTTGAATTTCGCATCAACGATTCTGCCATCTCTGACCTTGATCCAAACCTTGGTTATGTCTCCGCAGGATTCACTCAAGTAGATTCCCAGACCATCAGCATCTTCAATCTCCCCAACATTCCTAGGGTTCCTATAATGCTCAAGCACCTTCTCACTGTACACTTGTCCACACCGTCGAATCGCAATTTGATCGCGGAATAGGTTGCTTAAAGCCTTGCTGTCAACGACATCCACTTGAGAGTGATGCGCAAATCAATTAGATGTGAACAAAGTGCAGGGACTGACTCATTCAAGCCGGCGAAAAATGACTGAAACGTCTCTAGTAGAAGCGACATTTATCCATCTTTTTATAAGTTGAATTCTGAAACTAATGTGACAATAATGCTAGAGTTAGCGCAATCGATTTGAAATAATCGATCGAATGATGCTGGGGTACAGCGTGACTTGAGCTTTCTCGAGTTTCTGCTCTCGATTCTATACATATCGAAGATAGTCGCGGTAGCCACTCTGTATTTGGTGTCACTCTGGTCCCTTCTGATAGTTCTGAACTTCAGAAAGAATCAGACAGAAGGTACCGATTTTCCGCAAATAAGTCTAATGTCCTACGCTTGGCAATCCGGCAACGTGATAGAGAGAAAGATTCTGAATTTCCTCAATCAAGACTATCCTCGGGACAAGATGGAGATCATAGTCTACGACAACCATTCCTCTGACGAAACTGAAGAGATCTGTAGAAAATACGAGAGGAATGGCCTTGTCAAATATTTTAGATCTGAGAAGCATTTTGAATTCAAGGCTCCCGTTCTGGACAAGGCGATAGCTGAAGCTGCTACTGGAGAATTTATTCTGTTCACAGATCCAGATGGTGTATGCGAGCACGACTGGGCAAGAAAAATGGTTCGACCATTCAGAAACAACAAGGTTGGAGCGGTCGTTGGAGCCATACACTGCGGAAATTACTTCAAGAATTTATTCACCCGTTTCCGTGCCATAGAAGACGAGTGGGCGACCAATATTGTCATTTTTGGCAGAACTGGAAGGGTCAGGCTTTCTCGCTTCAATCTGATAAGCGGAGCCAACTATGCGCTTCGAAGAGCTGCGTGGGAGACTGTGGGAAGAAGCCACGGAACCAGTATTGTTGAAGATATCGAGATGACGAACAGACTCTACAATGAGAATTGGCTCATCGAGGCAGCTGATGCAAACATTTGGCAGGAAGAAGTAGACGATCCTAGAGAATACCTTAGGCAACGCAGACGATGGTATCAATTCAACACTGGACGCCTGATTGGAAAGACTAACAGAACAGAACATTTCATGGGTTTGCTACCACTCACACTGCAATCATCCACATTCTTCTCATTTGTATATGTCTGCTACCTTGCCATTCTGGCATCCTTATACGGTGTGCAATCCGTGACAGATTGGGGCAGATTCCTGACGCTAATTCCGTTCGTCATTGGAAATGTTACAATGATTCTCGGTTTGAAGAAGGTGAACAAATCCAGATTCATTCCCTACGTTCTTCCTTACTTCATACTCGATGGTGCACTTCAACTATATTCCTTTGTAGAAGCAAGGATGCGTTGCGCTTTTGGAAGATACTCAGGTTGGCCTTTGCTGGCCGAAGGAAGATATTACCATAGTGGAATCCCAATAAGAACCGACTGAACGCCTTTCTAAAATGGACGAAGATGCGGGGCAAGGGAGCTCGTGGCATTTTGGGGGGAGATGGCTCCTCATCTTTCTCTTCGAACACAACTTTCACATTCTATGAATCAATGTCATTTGGCAATTGTGGACCGGGCGTACACTGAAGCATAGGTACAGATCAGCACCTTCATGTCAACAGTAGAGGGGTTCAAGCCATCTCAGATAAGCGACATGGCCTGAGTCTATTATGCTGTCTGGAATGTGTCGAGCTAGGGGTAAGTTAGCAGGGGACCTAAAGCGTTTTCGCGGCTGGAAATGGTCTCAACTTCGGGAGGTGGGGTTCACACACCAGTTTACCAGTAGATACAAGGTGTGCAGAACCAAACTTTCAGTAGCTATCATTGAAAGGAATGCGGCCTGAAGACGAATCTGCATAATGAGAGTACAAGGTTCTCAAGAAAATATCAAGAAGCTCAAAACCACAAGCGCCGCTGCTACGAATCGCTTCACGACTCCTCCTCCACCTACGGGTGGAAACATCACAACCACATCTCTGGGCTGCAATCTACGGTCCAAATCCGATACAGCAATCCCGTTTACAATTACGATGTACGCTTCTTTTACTGATATCCCCAACTGCTGTATAAGATCCCGCAGTGTCTCGCCGTTAAGTTCGACCTCAAACGCTTGTCCGAGAGGTGTGTCACGTGGAGCGAACTCTCTTAGGGTTGCGTACAGCTTCACTAATACCTGCATATCTACGTTCCCTAGTAATAGTCAACCTCGATATGGTTTCGGGTGAATCCGTGACCCTTGAGATGTTGGCCACCGCACAAAAGCACCATATTAAACGGGAATAGGCCTATTCTATCGCCATCTTTGAGCACGTCTGATGGCTTGGCTAGTGCACCATTGATGAAGCAGTCACCAAGTTCTATCATCCCTAGGCCAAGGCGATACGCAAGCTCAGAAAATGTCTCACCGGCCACATGATTGCATGTCAGTACAGTGTCCTCACTCGCAGAACTCCCTGGAACCATTGCACGCAGGTTGCCGTAGAGATGGATCTCAAGCATCGCCTATTTTCCTACCGGTAAAGCTTGGTTCCCTATTGTCCAAAAAGAAGGGGGATGTTCTCTCCAACCGTCTGACGGTTCAGACCGCTGCATGCCAGTAAGGAGCGTAGACTTTGTCGAGTTCCGCATCGGACACGTCGAAAGTCACGTTGTGAGGTGGCAGAGGCTCTTTTCGGAAGAACTCTGGCAATCTGTCATCTATGGGAGTGAATCCTGCACGGCGATTGAAGTCACGTTCTTTCTTCAGAATCTCCAATCCGTAACTGGTGACGTCGATATCCTTGTCTAGGAACCCATCCACTGTCTCCTTCATTCCCGCAAAACCGTTCTCATCGTCTAGTATGCAGAAGGCGATGAATAGACAGTAACCAGACGAGTCAATGTATGCTGTTGTTGACTGGAAAGCACGTGACAATTCTGATTTCTCGAGATTGCGCGGATCGGTCACCTTGCCCTTCACACCGAGAATTTCGGCTGCAATAGTGTAACCAGATGTATGGTCTCCGCCCATGTTACTGGTTGCGTATGTCACACCGATGCCACGGATGGGTCTTGGGTCATATGCTGGTAATGACTGGCCTTTTGCAACTGGGATTCTCGTCACGCCCAGTGTTTCACCCATAATCTTTGCACCAGACGCGACAAGTCGACCGAGAATTGATTTTTCATCGTAAGCCTGCTTCAACGCGTTTATTGCACCCTTGCCATCTCCAAACTTGACCATTCCTCCTTCCATCAGCATCCCGAGAGTGTTGCCTGTTTCAATTGTGTCAAGGCCAAGGTCGTTACATAGACGATTAAGCTCCGCCACATCCTGCAAGACATCAATCCCAAGGTTACCGCCTAACGCCCAAACAGTCTCGTACTCCAGAGGCGACACATGTGCTTTGCCAGTATCCTCGTAAGGTACTACATTCGAACAGGACATTATACAATCAGGAGAGCATGAATGCCCGTACCTACCTTCCGTTTTGTCGCCGAATTTCTCGCGGGTCTTGTCAACGAGTTCATGAACCGCCTCTCCGGATATTCTTGCAGCGCCCTCGAAACGGCCTTCTCTGAAGGCTCGTGTAGGATACCCCCCAGCTTCATTGAGAATATTCGTGAGGACGTTTGTGCCGTAGTTCTTCAGGGCACCGAAGGGTTTCCCTCTGTCATCTTTCAAACGGCC
>CAZJUU010000085.1:1710-6765 GCA_964549295.1 uncultured Candidatus Bathyarchaeia archaeon | reverse complement strand
ATGAATATCCGCTTGGCATGTCCAAACTCAAAATGCGGAAAGGTAGTTCCCCGTAAGGTCGCGGGTTCAAATCCCGCCCGGTCCACCAACTTGCGGGCAGGTTCAAAGAAGCTCTCTGCGAGGCTGCCCACCTTGCTCATAGCCCACAATCAAGGGAACATTAACGCGCTTTTCGGCTCATGAATCATAATAATGTGAATGGATTCTGGTTCCGCATATCGATGACACGTTCCTCTTCTATTTGACATTTCTAGCGTACGTTACCTGAGGCTCCTATACCTCTCTGATCTCGAACGCGACTCCACGCTTTGTTGTGAATATTACCCGCACTCCCTCGTACATTTCGTATGACAGAAATCGTTTTGTAGGAGACTAGAAACTAAGTGTACTTTCAATTTTCTAGAGTTGGATCAGTTTAGTTGGACTGCAATAGATATTACAACCCACTAACTATGATGTGGCATAGAGGTTTCAACGAGAGCCGTTCCGTTGAAGAATATGCGGGATCCAAGTCAGCAAGAAGGTATGGATTCTGGTGGGTTCATGGCTCGAGGACTACTCTAACCGGGTTTCCTATCCTCCCTTCTAGAATTTGTACGCCCTTGTTCACTTCTTTAAGTGGCAACTTGTGGCTGACAGTGCGTGAGAGATCGAATCGTCCATTCTCTATGAATTTCAGGACTTGTGGGATCTCGGCTTTCAGGTGATCCTGAGGGCTCATTAACTTAATCTCTGAAGTCATTAAATCATTCACAGGAGATATGGGCACGTTATCGAAACACATACCCACCATAACAGCCTTTCCGCCTTTCTTGACACATCCCATCATCTTCTTTACGGTATCTACCAATCCAATTATCTCGAAGCCTATGTCGACTCCTCCGGTCATGTCGCGTACCCGTTTCACAGGGTCTTCATACTTTGCATTGATTGTGGCTGTGGCACCCATTTGCTTAGCGAGATCCAGTTTGCCATCCTCAATATCAACACCTATGATCTCTGTGGCCCCAAAGATCTTTGCCCATTGTACCGCATTGATTCCCACTCCACCCAAACCATAAATGAGAACTGTATCGCCAGCCGACACTTGTGCAAGCTTCATCGCGTGATATGACGTCATCACTGCGCAATTCATTATTGCACCTTCCGGGAAGCCTATGTTGCGCGGAAGCTTGTGGACATGGCGCTGAGGAACAACGATCTTTTCTGTCCAAGCTCCATCAACGTTCACGGCCATGGCCTTGAAGTTGTCGCATAGGTTGTCTTTTCCGGCCAAGCAGTAACTACAGGTTCCGCAACTGAGAACATAGTCTGCGCCTACATGGTTGCCAACTTCAGCCTTCTTAACATTCTTTCCCTTCTGAGCAACGATCCCAGATAATTCATGGCCTAAGGTTATCGGGGGAGGCTTCGCTGGAGGGAAGAGACCGTTAATAGTATGCAAGTCGGAATGGCAAATTCCAGCGGCCTTTATGTCAATCAAAACGTCATCATCGCTTAACGGAGGAAGCTCCACCTCCTCCAGCATCAAAGGTTCGTGTGGTTCATAATAGCGGGCTGCCAGAACTTTTTCCATAATTCCGATCACGACCCAATGAGTACAAGCGCTTCTGTTAGCTCACTTAAGTCTTGTGCTCGAGAATCTAATGGCAATATTGTTAGGACGAACTGTCAAACGCAAGTACTGATAGAGAATCTAAGATTCCGTTTCGTTGTGACAAAAAGTAGGGAGAATCGGCCAAATTAGAAATTCTCTCTCAAACGAGCTTGGCTCACAGCTAACCGCAGGCAGACGTCATAGCCATACCTTTCCTCCATGGCGCCAACTTGGAAAAACTGAAAAAAGCGTCCATGGATATGCTTTGAGATCTCTCAGGTAGGGTTTCATCCATGCGTACTCGGGATGGCTTGAGAGGAACTCGCCTGCGTTGAAATCTTTGCCACAGGGTTTTCCCCAGTGAGCCCACGTCATTCCCTCATGCGCTAGGGAACTACTTGTTGCCTTTCCGTCCACTGTCCCGGCAGGATAGTATGGTCCACATTCCCACTCCGGCCATCCTCTTTGGTCAGCCTCAACATGACCGCAAAGCGTTCCTCTTGTTGGAGAAGTCTGACTCAGCAAAGTGTCAAAATGGTCTGCGAGGAACTGTTTTGCATATTCTAAGTCGAGTTGGCCTCGATACTGTTCCATGAGTTGTTCCCACCTGGCGTACCTAGACGCTGAAGAAGTTGACTTATCATCATAATCGATGTCAGTCTCAGTTCTAACTTTGCTGTCAAAACTAAGATTGCAGCCGACAAATGCACCGTCGAATGTCCTTTCGATGGCATAGTGATAGGTGCCTAGCTCAAGCCGAGCAATTTCTCCCGTCTTTGCGTCTCCAATCAGCCAACCGCTTGCGTCTCCTCCATTATTGTCTCGTAGCATAATCCTGATCCATTCATCTATCGATCGTGCTTCTTGGATGGCTTTTCTCGCTCGAACAAAGTATGGGGTACCTGTCTCTTTGAACGTAGCCATTCCAGCAATAGTGGTGTTAGTAACCATAAGGCCGCTGCTGTTGATATACCAATCGATTCCTGATCCCTGAATGGAACCTGGCCAGCTTTGAAAAAGTATTTGGTTACCTTTCGAGGGTCTAATGCTAATTATAACATTGTACATTGAGCTCAAGATGTAGCCAAGCCAAGTGTTATGTGCGATGACTATCTCGCGATTCTTGGTTGCCTTGCCTGTCGCAATAAAGGCGCTACAATGTCCTCGCGGTCCTCTCGCCGAATCTTTCCTGCTCTTCAGCGAATAATGGTATGAAAACGAATCTAGAAGGCCATTGATCGCGATTATGTCCGTCAGATCTATGCTCTTAACGCCTGCCTTTTTTATGCCTGCACTGATGCCCTTAATCTCATCCATCTGATCCTTGAGAATCTTCCGTCTACAAAGCTCTTCAGCGGATCTTCTGAAGAAGGACCACGGTCTTGCATAAACCTGCTTTGCATAGACCCTAGACATTCTTACGGCTTCAGATATCTCTTTTGCCAAGAAGTGTCCGTGCTCATATCCGATCTGGAATGGAGAGCCCTCAAGATGAACTCTTATCCAACCGTTTACATCGGTTCTGAAAGGTCCTCCCGTTCTTGTGTAGCCACGAGATCGACCCAAGAATGATCCCCTGTTAGAACTGAATTACTATGGAAATAAGTTGTAAAAGGTTTGAGAGTTCAATAGAAAAGTTCCAAAAGCAAAAAAGAGGGGGTGAGGGAGGCGCCCTACTCGGGCGGAATTCTTTCATGCGCAAGCCTTATTGGAATTCCCTTGGACTTGTGGAAAGCGTAGGAGATGTAATATATTACTGGAGCAATGATGAACGTTATGATCGTTGTTATTATGTACGTCGCGTCTATGGTTCCATATACTGCAGGGTTCACTGAGGCAGCGGCTATGTAGATTGAGATGGGTATCGACACAGCTGAGGCAATGGATATTATCGGTACGCCACCGATCTTTTTCTTGGCGAAGTCAGGAGCGACGTCGAATATGTCTTTTCTCTTCCAAGGGAAGATTATCCCTGCGACAGCCACGATTATCATTCCGATCCACCATGCGAGGATCGAGTACAGGAACCATTTGAGCGCCGTAGTGTAAATGTAGAGAACGTTCATGACGAATGAAATGATCCATATCACGATTATGGCCATGTAGGGAGATTTGTAGCGTTTGTCGACTGCAGATAGCGATGCAGGCAGGACTCTGTCAAATGACCACGCGAATATGTTTCGAACACTGGACAGAAAGAGTCCCAGAGCTGCGCCGAAGGCTCCAAATGCGAATGTTGCGCACATGAATGGGGGTATCAACGGATTGTCGGTTGCAAACATTGAGAGAACGCTTCCGAGGGGTTCAATCGGAAACACGTTCCAGTAATATGGGTCACGAGCTAGGTCTAGATGTGCTAGACTGTTGATGAAGGCAGCACCCAATGCTACGTCATAGACAGCGTAAAGTCCGAACGCCGTAAGACCAAAGATGAAGAGTGCACCGATAATCGCTATGACGTGAGACTTTGTAACTCCCTTAATCTCCCCAGCAATGTATGCTGAATTTGTGTAGCCGAGGAAGTTCAGAGTCGTGTAAGTTGTGGAGAAGCCTGTTATTCCTAAACCAACCGGAAGAGCGGCTGCCGCATCCCAGCCCGCATTCTTTGCAGTGTCAATTACACCTTGGAACGTTACCTGTCCGTCTGTTACCGTGGAGAGTCTTTCTGCGAACATTGGAGCTCCTGAAAGCATTACTGCAACCCAGACTGCCAATCCTATGTATCCTATAATGATAGAAACCCACTCAGCTCTGAACTCCCATTTTGACCCGGCGAATGAGAGCACTGCCATTAGTATCAGTATCAGCGTTCCGATAACAAGCTTCACATGCGGAATCAGAATGAAGTCGCTTATTCCGATGTATGCTGCATTGCCTGTCATCTTTCCAAACGTCCAGAAAATCGGTGCGATTCCCCATTCCGTTATCCACGATGCGAACGGTCCCGCCCAACTGAGCAATATCAGTGTAATGTACCAGTTGACGGTGAATCCCAGGGCGGGATGTAATATACGGCCGACCCAGATGTAGTCTCCACCAGACCTAGGCATGGCAATTGAGAACAGTACATACATGATAGCGTTAGGTATCATCATCGCTATAGCCAGTAACGCAGATAGGGGCATGTAGACTCCTGGACCATAGAGGCCTACCGCCCACATCTGGTAGACCCAAGGCCAGAAGATGCCTGGAATCAGAATACACATCACGAGGGCATCGAAAGCACTGATGGTTCGGACAAGTCCAGACGCTTTTCTTGCAAAGACTTCTGTACTTGCCATTGCAGTTCAATCTCCTTTCCAACATAGGGCGATGATGAAAATAAGTCTTTGCATAAATAAGGTGTGAGATCGAGAACACGAATTAGCAAGACAGCCTTAAATAACATCGACCAGAATAGGAGCGCGAACTTTTATGAGGCAAGAAGAAAGTCCTCTTTCTGATTATGTTAGAGAGGC
>CAZJUU010000085.1:0-1610 GCA_964549295.1 uncultured Candidatus Bathyarchaeia archaeon | reverse complement strand
TTTCTAGATAAACTTGCAATGTGCCACGAGATAGTCTTCCAAGAACGCTTGGAAATTGATTATCCTACGCTTTCACTTGCCGATCTTCTCTTGACAAAGATGCAGATAGTGAAGCTCACAGAGAAGGACGTGAAAGACTCTACGATTCTGCTCCTCGAACACGATGTTGGTAGCGATGACAAAGATACAATAAACTCGGACTACATCTCTAAGCTTCTGTCTGATGACTGGGGATTCTACTATACGGTAATCGCAAACTTGGAGAAAATAGGGCAACGTGTAGACATGTTTCCTCAGATATCTGATGTGGAAAAACAGCGAGTGAAGCAAAACGTGGACTTCCTACTTATTGCGATCAATGAACGACCCAAGTCTTTCCGGTGGAAAATGCGGGCGCGAATTGGAACAAAGAAGCAATGGTACAATGATGTGGAGGAAGTGGTGAGGTAGTTACATGAAGACAAGGGTGTTCTTCGCCACCGATATTCACGGATCAGAAAGTTGCTTCAAGAAATTCGTGATGGCGGGAAAGTTCTACAAAGCGCAGGTCACAATTATGGGAGGAGACATTACGGGCAAGGCCATAGTTCCGGTCGTAGAAGAGAAAGACGGAACTTACACCACAAAATATCTGGGAAAATCTTTCGAGTTCTCCTCGAAACAGCAATTGGAGACTCTTGAAAAAGAAATTCGCAACACTGGGTACTATGTCTATCACTGTAGCCAAGAGGAGAAGGAGGACCTAGAGAAAGACCCGATTAAGCTTGACAAATTGTTTTCGGAAGTTATGACTAAGAGTGTGAGAGATTGGTTACAATATGCTGGAGAAAAACTGAAAGGATCAGGGATAAAGTGCTACATAATGCCTGGCAATGATGACAGGCTTGATATCGATCCCGTGTTCGAGACAGTCACATATGTAGTGAATCCCGAAGGTAAGGTCATCAAAATCGATGAACAACATGAAATGATTAGCACAGGCTACTCGAATATTACCCCTTGGAGCTGCCCTAGGGACATCCCAGAAGAAAAGTTGGCTGAAAGAATAGAATCAATGACAAGCCAAGTCAACAATATGAAAAGCTGCATCTTCAATTTCCACTGTCCACCATACGAAAGCGGACTGGACCTAGCTCCAAAGTTGGATGCGTCTCTGAAGATCGAGACAAGGGGTGGAAGGCCAGAAATGCAGTACGTTGGAAGCAAGGTCATTCGTACCGCAATCGAGAAGTTTCAGCCGCTTTTGGGATTGCATGGCCACATTCACGAGTCGAAAGGTTTTACGAGGATTGGTAGGACACTATGCCTGAATCCCGGAAGTGAGTACCTCGAGGGTGTTCTGAGAGGAGCACTTGTTGATTTAGAGAAGGACAAGTTCGTTGATTATGTATTGACGTCTGGATGAACCTGAATCACATGCTTGAAGTGTTTCAGATGGAAACACGAAGTTACGACCTAAACTTTGATTTGGAAGCAGGTTCTTCATTCTTTTCGGAATGAGGGGTCAGACCATTCTGAATGCTTAGGCTTTTTATGGTTTCCGCTGCAACAGGCTTCGCTCAAGTGTAAGAAGTGACTTCAGAATACAAAACATCATATGAAATACGTTT
>CAZJUU010000084.1:4720-6782 GCA_964549295.1 uncultured Candidatus Bathyarchaeia archaeon | reverse complement strand
CTACTTCGATAGACCATAGACGCGCGCATACGTAGGAAATTTGTCACTCGGATCGCATGAGATCAGACAATCAAGCGAACCCTGCTTCCAAGGGGTTCTTCGCATTATGTCACTATTGGGCCGATGGTTGTTGCCATCACGTGCACGCTAGGTCTTGGCCTTGCCCTTTTTGCTGAACCAGTACATTCCCGCCATTGCTGCAACTACGACCACAGCCACAGCTGCAACCATGGTCGATGTTGACGGTCCCTCGGGGGGTTTCACTGTGGATGTCGGGGTCGCCACAGTCGTTGTCGGCGGCGAAGCTTTCGTCCACCACACTGATCCCAGACAATTCATATTGACCGTCTTCCCATATTCAGGTTGGAAGAAGAACCCCTGGAACTCTGTTCTATATGGGTAAAGCCAGGTATACTCGATAACATTCATTCTCGGCAGGTCTTTGGCCAATATCTCCTGCATCTCAAAGTAGTGTTTCTTGCGTTCTTCACGATCCACGGAAGCCCTAGCCTTCCTAAACAGTTCATCAACGACAGGATTGCTATAGCTCATGCAGTTGCGGTACCCTCCTGTCCCAAAGAACGCTATGAATCCGTTCGGATCGAATCCTATTGGCCCCCCTGCCACCGTCATATCAAAATCGCGTTTATTGAGAACTTTGTCGGTGTAGAGGCCAAATTCAATCGATTCAACCTTGACCTCTATTCCAATCTTCCGCAGATGTTCCTTAATTACCTCTGAGACATCAGGAACCATCATCGTCATGAATGTCGTGATGCTTGTTGCGAATCTTATGCCGTCTGATCCCCTCTTGTATCCTGCCTCGTCTAGAAGTTGTTCTGCTCTCTTGGGATCAAAGCTTGGCTTCTTCGCGTCTGCGTTGTATGCCCACTTGACTGAGCTCATGAACATCCCTTCTAGCGGGACTCCGAACCCAGCATAGACCTTATTGTTGATGTCCTGTATGTCCACTGCCGAAAATAGCGCTTCCCTGACCTTCACATTGTCGAAAGGCTTGCGTTTCAGATTCAGATCAAAATGAATCGTGATATCCTGAGAGGTGACTCCTATATCGATTCCGGGTATCTTCTTGAGTCTGATACATTCGCTGTAAGGAGGGTTATTCAAAGAGTATTGAATCTCGCCTGACTCAAGTGCAGATATTACAACTGCCCAGTTCGTTGAGAACTTAATGATGATCTTGTCCAAATATGGCCGGCCTTTGAAGTACTCTTCGTTTCTTGCCAACGTCATATGGGAACCAGAAACCCATTCCTGCAACTTGAATGGCCCGGTCGCTACAGGTTTGCGATTCAGTTCATTCTTCGTGACATCCGTTCCTTCATAGAGATGCTTGGGCAAGACGACGGGACCTTGGGAGTGGGCCAATGTGTCGAGAAACGACGCATCGGTCTCCTTAAGCACGAACCGCACAGTGTAGTCATCAGGTGTCTCGATTTTGTCTATGACTGACAGTTGCGTTACGAAGAATCCCTTCTCTTTGATCACTGATTCATATGTCCACTTTACATCAGCGGAAGTAAACTTTTGTCCGTCATGCCACTTTACGTTTTTCGCTAGATAGAACGTGTACATCTTTCCGTCTTTTGATATCTCCCAACGTTCGGCAAGATCTGGTATAATCTCATGCGTTACGGCTTCGTAAGTGACAAGATGGTTGTATATCGTATACGCAGGGTAGGGGTTACGAAACACATAGTTTGGATTCAGGATTTCTGGCTCTGTGACAAGATGTGCTACAAGCGTACCGCCGTAGTTCCTTTGTCCTCTCACCGCAGGCATACTCACGATCATTGACAAGCTGATGAACAGAACAATTCCCTGCATAGGGATCTTCATGTTTGTTTCCGCTCACTAGGTGAATGCCTGTCTTCGTTTATAATAGTTTGCACCCAGTAGCTAGAACAACTTGGCGCGTTAGCTTCTTGCAAGAGTATTCTAGGAAAGTTCGGCAATGATCTGTATGCCGATTTGACGTGTCCACTGAGATGACTGACAGGAATATGTACTTGCAAAGACAAATATGCAGGCCGGGAGATTC
>CAZJUU010000084.1:0-4620 GCA_964549295.1 uncultured Candidatus Bathyarchaeia archaeon | reverse complement strand
TCCCGGTAGTACTAATCGTTATTGTATTCAACTTCACGATAGTCCACCTTGCACCTGGAGACCCAGCAGTTATTCTAGCTGGAGAACGTGCCACCGCGGAGTATGTGGAGGCAACAAGAAAGAGATACGGCCTCGATCGGCCAATTCATGAGCAATTGATTCTTTACCTAATGAGTCTGATGCGGGGAGATTTCGGAGATTCACTCGCGTATCATAGACCCGTCCTAGAGTTGATAGTTGAGAAAATCCCAGCCACGCTATTGTTGGTTCTTACAAGCCAGCTTGTATCCATGGTCCTTGGCACCCTCATAGGTGCCCTCTCGGCGAAGAAATACGGATCAAGGACGGATCGACTGATCTCATTCACTAGTGTTATATTGTACTCGATGCCTGTCTTCTGGTTTGGTCTCATTCTTATACTGGTCTTTGGAATAACTTTGCGTTGGTTCCCTATTTGGGGAATTACGAGCCCAGAGATGCAGTTATCTGGATGGGGTCAGGTCGTAGACATACTGTGGCATCTCTTTTTGCCTGTCGTGACTCTTTCTGCAGCCTACCTGACTCCAATATTCGTACGTCTTTCACGCTCAAGCGTAATGGAAGTCATGAAAGAAGATTTCATCATGGCTGCAAGAGCAAAGGGTCTCACAGAAAATGTTGTCTTCTTTAAACATGCGTTACGAAACGCTCTTCTTCCAACCGTGACACAGGCAGGGCTTCTTCTTGGTTTCGTTCTATCTGGAGCCCTCATGACAGAAACCGTTTTTGGGTGGCCTGGTTTGGGCCGATTCATGTATGAATCCATTTTCCGAAGAGATTACCCTACTCTAATGGGCCTATTCATCATAACTTCGGTATGTGTTGCGGTTGCGAGTCTAATCACAGACATTGTGTATGCCCTTCTCGATCCCCGCGTCGTGTACAAATGAGTGATAACAAATGGCAGCCAGCAAACTCGTGAGCTTTCTTAGGACGTACAAGCAGAACGACATGGCGGTTCTTGGACTCGTTATACTAGGTTTTTCATGCGCACTGGCTGTACTCGCACCAGTCATCTCCCCTTACGATCCGTTCGAACAAACGAACAAACTATTCTCTCCTCCAAACCTAGAGCATCCCTTCGGAACTGACAATCTCGGAAGAGATGTTCTGAGCCGGGTAGTGTGGGGGACAAGAGTGTCCCTGCTATTTGGATTCGGAGTGGCTGGAATCTCACTGGCTCTGGGAATCGTTCTGGGGGCCATCCCTGGGTATTTCGGCGGACTTGTTGACGATCTTTTCTCCCGTTTCTTCGAGATATATCTCATGATACCGACGCTCGTGCTAATCATATTGATCATATCGATTTTCGGAACAAACCTATTCTTCATTATGATCATCGTAGGCGTCACATTGTGGCCATCAAATGCCAGAATAACTCGCGCACAGGTACTGGCCTTGAAAAGTAGAGCCTTTGTCCAGGCGAGTGTCGGCAGCGGCGCAAGTCATTTGCGAGTAATATTCACGCACATACTTCCAAACGGCATATACCCAGTCATTGTCAACTCCACGCTGCAAATGGGAAATGCAATTCTCACTGAGGCAAGCCTGAGTTTCTTGGGGTTGGGTGACGTGAACCAGGTTAGCTGGGGGCAGATACTCTATGTCGCTCAATTTCATGTGAAGACAGCGTGGTGGATGGCAGTATTCTCAGGATTTGCCATCATGATGCTTGTTCTCTGCTTCAACCTTGTTGGTGACGGTATCAACTTCGTTATGAATCCTAGGCTCAGAAGAAGAACAGGGGACGCTGGAAGTTGACCTCTTATGGCATTGCTTAGCCTTGACAACCTGGCCATGTACTATGCACTTGAGAGTGAGTGGGTGAAGGCCGTTGACGGAATCTCGCTCTCTCTGGATAGGGGAGAGACCGTTGGAATTGTGGGAGAATCCGGGTGTGGGAAGACATCTCTCATACTCTCGATCCTCAGACTTCTCCCAGAAAACGCCAGATTCGTAGGTGGCAGGATAGTCTTTGACGGCATGGATCTACTGAAACTCCCTGAGCAACAGATGAGGCGCCTACGATGGAGAAGAATCTCAATGATCTTCCAAAACGCAATGAATGCATTGAACCCAGTCTTCAGAGTTGGCGACCAAGTAGCCGAAGCGCTAATGGCTCATGAGGAACTCTCAAAACGGGAAGCTGAGACCAAAGTCTCGAGTCTCTTCGAACTGGTTGGGCTTCCTGGTTCACGAATGAACAACTACCCCCATGAGTTCAGTGGAGGCATGAAGCAAAGGGCAATCATAGCAATGAGTCTAGTGTGCAACCCAGACCTGATAATCGCAGACGAACCAACAACAGCACTTGATGTGGTTGTTCAGGATCAGGTCCTCAGACAGATCAAGGAGATGCAGCAGGAGAGAGATTTCGCTATGATCGTCGTCTCTCACGACATGTCCGTAATCGCAGAAACATGTGAGAAAGTTGCTGTAATGTACTCTGGAAGAGTCATCGAACAAGGAAACTCTGTATCCTTGTTCCACGATCCAAGGCATCCGTACACTATGGGTTTGCTGAGTTCGTTTCCAACACTGAGAGGTGAGAAGAAGAGACTTTCCTCGATTGAAGGCTCGCCTCCTGATCTTTCGTCACTTCCAGAAGGATGTCTGTTCCAGCCTAGATGCCCGTATGCAAAGACTATATGTGAGAAACGACCTGCGATGATGGACTTGGGTGGGCAGCACTTTTCCGAGTGTCACTTTGCTGATGATCCACAGCTAAGAAAAACTAAACTCTGGGGTAGATAATTTCCGTGCAGCCTAGGCAAGGTAGTAATCCTCTCATTGATGTCCGAAAACTCAAGAAGTATTTTCCCGTAAGGGTGACTGGACTCCAGAGATTCTCTTTGCGCAGAGAAGGACAGAGATTCGTCAAGGCTGTGGACGACGTAAGTTTCCAGATATCTAGAGGAGAGATCTTCGCTCTGGCAGGAGAAAGCGGCTGTGGGAAGACGACCACAGGGAAACTTCTGTCACTCCTCGAAACTCCCTCATCCGGCTCCATCATCTATGAGGGGGAAGATCTGGCCAATATGAAGGGTCGAAGGATGAAGCACTGCAGGAGAAGAATACAGATGATATTCCAAGATCCCTACGAATCCTTGGATCCAAGATTCACAGTCATGAGAACGCTGCTAGAACCTCTTCTAGTTCACAACATAGGAACCCACTCAGAACGCAATGAGCTGGTCTCAAGCATTCTTGAAAAGGTAGGACTTAGGCCACCGAGAGACTTTCTGATGAGGTATCCCCACGAGCTTAGCGGAGGTCAGAGGCAGCGAATAGCCGTAGCGAGAGCAATGATCCTCAACCCAACCTTCATAGTCGCGGATGAACCCGTTTCAATGCTGGATGTCTCTGTACGAGCGGGAATACTCAATCTGATGCTTCAATTCAGAGAGGAACTGGGCATCACCTATCTTTTCATCACACACGATCTTGCCGTCGCACGTTACATGAGCAACAAGATAGTTATAATGTACCTTGGCAGAATGGTCGAAATGGGATCAACAGATGAAGTCCTGGCCCAGCCCATTCACTTCTACACGAAACTACTTATGTCTGCGGTTCCTACTCCCGATCCTTCAGCAGGAAGAGTTCGAATCAAGGGGATTTCGGAAGTCGCTGATCCCGTAAACATACCTTCAGGATGCAGCTTCCATCCAAGATGTCAGGGCAGACAAGAGATCTGTGCACAGTTAATCCCTGAGATGGTTGATGTGGGGAAGGGGCACTTGGTGGCCTGTCACAAGGCTTAAATGTCTTCCTTGGGCGAGTCAATCCTTGGTCGATATATGACAAACTCCTATAGACTGACGAAAGAACAGGAACAGAAAGCACTAGACATCCATGCGAAATCGATAGTGATCGACGGTTTAGGATGCCCGACTGAAACGGGCGAACAGTTCAGCAGAATGATTCAGGGCGGAGTCAGCGGGGTTAACTGGACGATCGTAGACCTCGGACATGAATTCGCAGATGCAGCTCACGACGTGGCGAAATGGTATTCTCTCTTCAGAGACCATGAAGACAAGATCATGATGGTAACCTTGGGTCAGCACGTGCTAGACGCCAAGAACCGGAGGAAACTCGGCATCATATTCGGCCTACAAGACCCACGACCGATAGGAGACGACATCACACTTCTTGAGGCGCTATATAGGCTCGGGGTAAGAGTCATACAGCTCACATACAATGAGAGAAACCTGATTGGAGATGGAGCCGGAGAAGAGACTGACTGCGGACTGAGTTCATTTGGAGAAAAAGCTGTTGAAGAAATGAACAGACTAGGGATTCTGATAGACCTGTCCCACTGTGGCAGAAGAACAGGAATTGAAGCCACAGAGACCTCGAAACACCCAGTGGTCTTCTCACATGCAAATGCGAAGGCACTCTGCAAGAGCACCCGTAACAAATCAGATGAAGAACTGAAGATGGTCGCTGAAAAGGGAGGAGTGATCGGTGCGAATTCATGGGGGCCTACTATCTGGAGCCGCCAAGGTCAAGCACCCACAATCGAGGACTATCTCAATCAGATCGACTACATGGTTAGACTTGTAGGAGCCGACCACGTGG
>CAZJUU010000083.1:0-6825 GCA_964549295.1 uncultured Candidatus Bathyarchaeia archaeon | reverse complement strand
GCTGCAAAAACTCCTTTCACGGATGTTTCGCATGAATCATTTGTCTTTATGTAGCCAGCAGAGTTCTTGTCAACATCAGCGAATTCAGTGTTCGGTCTTCTCCCGGCATAGATGAAGACGCCGTTGGTTCTCAATTCGCGTGCCTCACCCGTCTTCACATCCTTCAAGACCACCTTCTCGACCATGTTGGTTCCGGCGATCTCTTCTATGACCGTGTTCCAGATGAGGCTGATCTTTGGGTTTGCTCTAGCTTTTTCTTCGTTGAACTTGGCAGCTCTGAGACTGTCTCTTCTATGTATGATATTCACCTTGTTCGCAATCTTACTAAGGTAGATTGCTTCGGTGACTGCTGAATCGCCTCCTCCAACTACAACTACTTCTTTTCCTGCGAAGAATGGTCCATCGCATGTAGCACAATACGAGACTCCTTTACCCACAAACTCTTTTTCACCCTTTACGTTCAGGCGAGCAGGCTCCGCACCAGAAGTGATGATCAAAGCTCTTCCTGCATATTCGCCCTCATTTGTCACGATGATCCTCTTGTCCGAGTCTACGCGCATGCCCGTGGCTTCGGCGTATCTGATCTCCAGTCCAAACTTCTCGGCTTGTTCCTTGAGTTTCTGAGAAAGTTCATAACCTGTGATCTCTGGAATCCCAGGATAGTTCTCGATTACATCGGCTGTTGCAACTTGGCCTCCAAGAATTGTTCTCTCAAGTAGGAGCGAAGATAGTTTTGCTCTTCTCGTGTAGATTCCAGCGGCCAGTCCAGCTGGACCTCCACCAATTATGATGACATCGTACAAAGTCATCTTGCTTCGGTTTCAATAGGATTCAATGATTCTGCTTAACCTTTTCTTTTGGAAAATACAAACAGAACCAATTCTTCGATTTCAAGGTCCGCTTAACTGAATTTTGGTTTCAAGGCGCCATGGGGGCATGCGTCCACGCATTCCATACAGAGGATACATTCTTGATCGTTGAATTTCTCCCAGGGAAGATCAAGGATCGGTATTTGGGTGGGACATTTCTTTTGGCAGTGGGGGCACTTCTGGCACTTCAGCGGGTTTCTGCTCATTCCAAGTAGACTGAAACGACTGAATATTCCCATAAGCGCCCCGGTTGGGCATAGGTACCTACACCAGAACCAAGGAATGCTGGATGCGCCTAAGAACAGAATTCCCAAGAGGACCAGTTTGATTGCCACGTCCGCTGAGATTGATCGGAACCAACCATAGATCATGTCGTTTGTGACATTGATTGCAGTTGGACCGAAGAAGATGTCTTGCGCTCTTCCAATAAGCCATGGAATGGTACCGAAGAGAGCTCCGTCAGGCGAGATGATCATGAATGGACCTTGAGCGAATGCACCTAGCGCTTTCCTATAGTCTTCGCCAGCTCCCATGTAGAGCGCTAAGGCTAGACTGCCACTTATGAGCATCGTCGCAGCGAGGATCATGAACTTCAGTGACTTTGCTGGTTTGTGTGTTCGAGGATTGACATCAATCTTCTTTCCCCGAGCGTCTATGATCAGTTCTTGAATGAACCCCATCGGACAGACCCATCCGCAGAAGAAACGGCCGAGGATGGCGCCTACGACAAATACAATTCCCAGAGCGATCCATGGGAACTCTGCTCTCGCAAACATAACTTGAATTACGTCCAGAGCACCTGCAACGGAACTTGAAGGAGAGTTCATACTCGAGAGGACAGGCAGTGGAACACTGAATCTTCTAGGTTCCACATTCCAAAACACACGACTCAAGATCAGGGCGTTGAGAATGAAGAACGAAAGGAGTTGTACCGCGTATCTAAGAGGCCACCACTGAGCATGAAAACGTCGTTCACCCTCACTGGCTTTCAATGATTACAGTTCTCCATCTCAAGGCAGGATTGGAACAATTGATCTTAGAAGGTTTCGAAGGGTTTCCATCTGATCAATGTAGAGTCCAATTGTGAGCATCGTCATACCGAGCATCAGAACGATCGATGCGGAGATGTGTTTCAACTCTATTCCCTTTGAACATGAACGGGTTGGCGAGTATCTTGAAGCATTTGCCTATTAAGATTGCTCCAATCCGTCAAGACCACTCGTTACCATCTTCGTACTAAACAAACCGAAGACTCAACATGGCTTGAATGAAGCATGAAATGATTAATATATGCGTGAGATGGGTACGTATAACGCTGTTATGATTTTCCGGTGAAGTGATCAAGAGCGATGTCAGGATCAGTTGAACCAAATCCGCCACGAAGAGTCTACATGGACCATGCAGCAACAACGCCTGTGGATCCCCAAGTAGTTGAAGCGATGCTTCCCTATTTCACACACTACTTTGGAAATGCTTCCAGTCTCCACATATTTGGACGGGAGACCTACGACGCTCTAGAGAGAGCCCGGACCAACGTAGCGAAACTTGTTGGAGCGGAGAAAGAAGAAATCATTTTCACCGCAGGTGGAACTGAATCCGATAACATGGCGATAAAGGGAATAGCTTTCAAGAATATGTCCAAAGGAAAACATATCATAACCAGCCCAATCGAACATCCGGCAGTAATTGAAAGCTGCTCATATCTTGAAAGATCCGGCTTTCGCGTCACCTATCTTCCCGTCAACAAGTACGGTCTTGTTGATCTTTCCGAGCTTGAGAAAGTGATCACAAAAGAGACGATTCTTATTACCATACAGCATGCCAACAACGAGATTGGAACGATCCAAGACATTGAAGCCATCGGCAAGATAGCACAAAAGAAAGACATACCATTTCATACTGATGCAGTTCAGTCAGTCGGAAAAATTCCTATAGACGTGAACAAGGCTCACGTTGGTCTCCTCTCGATAGCATCCCACAAGTTTCATGGACCTAAGGGCGTCGGCGCATTATTCGTGAGAAAAGGAGTCGCTCTGGAACCTGTGATTCATGGAGGTGGACAGGAGAAGGGGCTCCGGTCTAGCACGGAGAACATTCCCGGGATCGTTGGCATTGGCAAAGCCGCTGAGATTGCATATGAAAGAATGATTCCGGATGCTCAACACATGTCAGCTATGAGAAACAGAATCATAACACATGTTCTTAGTGAAATCCCGCTTTCCTATCTGAATGGGCATCCGACACAGCGACTGCCAAACAATGCACACTTCAGGTTTGACGGCGTCGAAGGCGAGTCCCTAATCCTCAGCTTGGATGGGAAAGGTATAGCTGTTTCAACAGGCTCAGCCTGTTCTTCCAAGAAGCTTAGACCTTCAGCTGTGCTGATGGCGATAGGATTAAACGAGGTTCAAGCTCACGGCTCACTTCGCTTGACACTCGGCCGGGAGAACACGGAAGAGGAAGTCTCATATGTTCTCGACGTGCTTCCAGAAGTTGTCTCGAAGATGAGGGCCATATCTCCACTCTGGCAGAAGAAGATTGAGGTTGAGAAGTGGAGAGGAAAAGTCTCCGTTCAACCTGAAGCCCAGTGAACATTGAGATTGAGGCGTGGGACATGTACAGCGAGAAAGTAATGGATCATTTCAGGAACCCGAGAAACGTTGGCGAAATACCCGACGCGGATGGCGTTGGAACTGTCGGAAACCCGATCTGTGGTGATTTGATGAGCGTCTACATCAAGGTCAAGGACAATGTGATTGCAGATGTCAAGTTCAAAACTTTTGGATGCGCCGCAGCCATTGCCACAAGCAGTATGATTACTGAACTTGCTCGGGGTAAGGATCTGCAGGAAGCGTTGAAGATAACGCGTGGGAATGTGGCAGACAGCCTTGGAGGACTGCCTCCCATAAAGATGCACTGTTCAAACTTGGCAGCCGACGCATTGCACGCCGCCATCAAGAATTATCTCTACAATGTGGAAAAATCCAAGAAAGGACAAAATGCTGGTTCTCCATCACCCGCTTAGGACAATCAAGTTCTTACACAAATGAAGATTGATCTAGCAATTTTCTCGCTGTAGCATAGAAATTGCACATTCGGAGAATCTTTAAGTGCAATTCAGCTACGATGTTCTGGCATGGCATCAAGATATTCAAAGTCACTTCGCCTGTCAATCACGGCATTGAATGCAGGGCTTTACGCCGGGATCGGGTTGCTGACCTATTTGGGAGTGTTCGCTCCGATAGTAGGCTTGGTTAGGTTCTGGGGTTTGGCAGTTGTCGTGCCGGCAGTGTTCGCGACTCTGTTTGGCGCCTTTGTCGGCGGTGTAGGAGCATCTATTGGAATATTCATAAGCGACATGGTGGTGCATGGAAACCCCCTCCTGAGTATTCTTGTCGGAGTTCCAGCCAACTATGTGATGTTCAGTCTCATTGGATGGATATCAGCCAAAGAACTCCCTCCAAAACGCGTCAATGCGATTCTTGGATTCGGATCGATCATCGTCATCCTAGCCTTCGCAATGACGTGGTACTTGAACGCGATTGTCGACGTTCTTACAACTTCAATATTTGTAACCTTCTGCGGAGTAAGCCTCATACTTCTTCTGGCCGTGAATCGATTCTGGCCAAGATGGAGGAGTTACGCAATTGGCTCTATCCTTGGCAATGGCTGCGGGAGTGCTATCGTTGGGTTGGGCCTTTGGGCCTTCAGCCAGTTCTTTGCACTTCCGTCAAATCTTGGCTATCAAGTTCCCCTCAGAGCAGCGGCCGTGTGGTTTCTCTGGACCTTCTCGAATCAAATGCCTTTTCTCCTAATTTTCGGACCCCCTATTCTGAACGCATGCCAAAAAGCCTTCCCATTCCTATTGAAATCATCGTAGACGAGGCAGTAGCCTCTTGAAAAGAGCCAAAGCCTACTCGCCAGCTGGAATATCAAGCGTCTTCGAGATTTGCGATAAGAATGCGGATGGAACAGCAATCTCGAACCCGTTAAGAATCGGTGCAAGAGGAGGAGGTTTTGTAATCAGTCATGGTGTCGAAACCACGGTTAGAATCGACAGGAGCCAGAAAGACAGAATCACCGTTTACATAAATGGTGAACTAATCGGAGCTGCAACAACCGAAACCGTCACTCGCATGATCCTGAAGACATGGGATGTCCACGCCAAAGTCAGAATAAATCATAACGTGCGACCTCCCATAGGTTGTGGTTATGGAACTAGTGCTGCTGGATCCCTTTCAGCTGCCCTCGCACTCTCTGAAGCTCTGGATCTGAACATGACATATAATCAAATTGGCCAATTAGCCCATATCGCCGAGGTCAAATGTAGGACTGGACTGGGAACCGTGGGGCCACTCATGGTGGGTGGACATGTGGTCACTTCTAGACCTGGCGCACCTGGTTTCGGTGTCGTAGACAGAATCCTTGGCAAAGAAGACTATCGAATCGTTACAGGTTGGTTCGGACCTATTTCAACGAGAGCATTCTTGCTAAATGCCAGGTACAGAATGAGGGTTAACAGATTTGGAAGCAAGGCCATCCAAGACATTTTGAAGAAACCTACTGCGAAAGACTTCATGGTCATATGCAGAAAATTTGCAGAGAACGTCGGTTTCGTCACTGAACGTCTTGGTGGACTCTTATCCGCTATGGAACGAAGTGGAGCATTGGGCGCAACCCAGAACATGGTCGGCGAAGCCGCACATGCTCTGGTTGAAGAAGAAAAAGAGAGAAGAGTCTACGAGGCGGCGAGAAGGTTTCTACCTCGCAGTCAGATATTCTCCACTACGATTGAATTCCAAGGTGCTAGGCTGATCTAGTTCCGTAAGGTCAGGACGACTTCAACCTCATTGTACGGTTTTGCCCACGGCAATCGCCTGTTCTATGAGCCTGACCGCATACGCCCATTCATTGTCATACCAAGCCAGCACTTTGACCAAATCGCCATCTACCACTTTCGTAAAGGATAGGTCCACAATTGTGGAGTAACTGGTTCCCACAATGTCTGACGAGACTATAGGCTCCTCCGTAACGCCTACTATATTTCTCCAAGCAAGACTGTTCGCAGCTTCTTTGAAAGCATCATTGACTTCCTGAACAGTTACTTTGCGCTCGGTAACAAATGTGAAGTCTGAGATTGATCCTGTGACAACTGGAACTCTTAGAGCGATCCCGTCGAAGAGTCCTTTCAACTCGGGAATTGTTTCCGTGGCGGAGATAGCTGCGCCAGTGGTTGTTGGGATAATGTTCTGCGCTGCTCCTCGTGCGCGTCGCAGGTCTTTATGAGAATTGTCCACCAAACGCTGGTCATCCGTATACGCATGGACGGTTGTCAGAACCGCCTTCCGTACGCCAAATTTTTTGTGCATGATCGCAGCGACTGGTGCAATTGAATTTGTTGTGCAGGAAGCATTTGAAATGATATCTCCCTGTCCTTTGTACGAGTTGACGCCTAGAACATAGGTTCCCACTCCGCCGCCTTTTGGTGGAGCCGAGAGAAGAACCTTCCTTGCACCTGCCAGTATGTGAGGCCGTGCCTTTTGATCAGAGTTGAATTGTCCGGTAGATTCTATGACTACGTCTACTCCAAGTTTTTTCCAAGGCAATTTTGCCGGGTCGCGTTGCGCCAGAATTTCACATTTCTTGTCATCGATCTTGAAGTATCCGATAAGAGGATTTGCATCAGTTACGTTCGCTGGCTTCTCAACTTCTTCGACGGCAATATCTTTCCTGAATTTTCCGTAGACTGTGTCGTATTTTAGAAGATGAGCCCAGCCTCTGACATCCATCGATCCTGAGGTATTCACTGCAACAACGTCAATCTCCTTAGGAAAATCTGTTACAGCGATTCGAAAGGCCAAACGTCCAATACGTCCAAACCCATTGATCGCCGCTTTCACTACCACATCAGTTCACTTCTGGGACCCTGTTTCTGGCAATGGTCTAATCAACTTTT
>CAZJUU010000082.1:0-6836 GCA_964549295.1 uncultured Candidatus Bathyarchaeia archaeon | reverse complement strand
GGAAGTCCAAGTCGGTGGCGAATTTGAGAAGGAATTGGCTAAACTCCTGAAGGGAGGATAGCCGCATGTCGTACTAGAATTGTTCGCGTCATCAATAGTTGTTGGTTGACATGACCAGAAGAAGAAAAGCATCAAGAAAACGTGGACTGGACGATCTTCAGAAGCAATCGATTATCGAGCAGTTCTCGTCGATTGTGGGACTCTTTGTCAAGAATGTGATCGAGAGATTCGGTGAAGAAGGTAGGGAAGTAGTCGAAAAAGCATGTCTAGAATCTGGAAAGTATGCCGCTCAGAGATTCATAGAGACTAGGGGACTGAAGGAAAAAGGAACGCAGGCTCTTGCCAAGCACATCTATCCGGATACATCAAATTCCCAGCTGACGTGGGTTGATGAATTCGGAAAATTTACTCACCTCAAACTTGACGCAAAACACTTCGCGTTCAAAGTCGAAAAGTGCCCCTATCTAAAGCACTACAGAGCAGTCGGAGTTCTTCCCAGAATGCCGTACATCTGCGATGTTGTATGCAGAGCTGACGATGGAGTGGGAAAAACATTCAACCCGCGCTTGAAATTCTCCCTTCCAAAATGCATGGCACGTGGCGATGAATACTGCATCTACGAATGGAAAGAAGAAGACAAGCAGGATAATGCGCAACCAAAGACCTAGACGAAAGTGAAACAATTAGTCGTTTTTGTTTGAAGACATGTCGTTGTTCAATGGTTGTCTTAATTTTACAGTCCAAGTTTTCAACTATCTGACATTTGCATTATGATCGATTTGGAGTGCAGATGCTGGTAGCCTTAAATACAAAATTGGTCAACTAATCTGGTCGATTTGAATTGGTTCTTAATAACCTATTCAGTCCGATCAGAATCGGAGATCTTGAAATAAAGAATAGAATCGCCATGGCCCCCATGGGGATCTACTCTAGCTATCCAGACCAACTGACTCCAGACGCGCTGGTTCATTTTCTGGAAGCTAGATCAAAGGGTGGAGCAGGACTCATTATTAGCGAAGGATTCCAAGGAACAAAACATCAAAATGTCCTCATGCTGGGCGCACATGAAGACCGTTTCATTCCCAGTATGAGGAAATATGCACAGGCCATCCAGAAACATGGTTCAGCGGCATTCCTACAAATCATGGGGTTGGGTGGCAGGGACATCGGGGAGACCTATGCTCCTTCAGCCATTGATAGCCCGAGATATGAAAGACGTCCCAAGGAATACTCGAAACAGCAGATAACCGAGATCAGAGACGACTTCATCGCATCAGCCCATCGGGGCCAACAGGCAGGTTTTGATGGAGTCGAATTTCATGGCGGTCACTCGTACATGATTGGACAATTCATGTCGCCGCACTTCAACCAGAGAAATGACGAGTATGGCGGTGACTTTGAGAGAAGAATGCGCCTTCCCGTGGAGATAGTTCGTGGGATAAAGAAGACATGTGGCGGCAAGTTTCCCATCGGATTCAAGTTCAGTGCATGGGAGTCCTTGCCCAACGGCGTAAACCACGAAGTGGCCGCAAAGATTGCTCAGAAGATGTCACAAGAAGGAGTTGCCTACATACATGTGCAAACATCAGATTTCTATCCTCCCATTACTGTCAGATCCAAATACCCTGCAATGTCACCGATGTATTCCCCGCGAAACCCTCTGGTTGAGTTGTCTGAGAATCTGAAGCGGAACGTGAAGGGCACTCCGATAATATGTGCAAATGGAATCATTGATCCTAGAGATGCAGATCGGATAATCGGCGAAGGAAAGGCTGACTTGGTGGCCATTGGAAGAGCATTTCTCGCCGACGCCGGGTGGGCTAGCAGGGCAAAGCAGCAGAAGAGGATACGTCCATGCATAAGATGCAACATCTGTCATCACAAAGTTGTCGCGGTTGAGGAACCGATAGCTTGCAGCGTTAATCCATACTTGGCACGCGAGAAAGAAGAACCCATAATCAAGACTCCAGAACCGAAGAACGTCATGGTTGTGGGTTCAGGCCCAGCAGGCATTACTTGTGCCTTGGTTGCCTCGAGAAGAGGACACAACGTTACTTTATACGAAAAGGAAAAAGAAATTGGCGGTCTACTGGTTCCTGCGACAGTTCCACAATTCAAGAGAGACGTTAGAGATCTGCTCGAATACTATCGTGGGGAGATCAAAGACAGCGAGGTTCAGCTTGAACTGAATCAAACGGTAACTCCTGAACTGGTGAGAAAAGTCAAGCCGGAAGCATTGGTTGTCGCTATCGGTGCCCCACCAATCGTGCTCAAGGTACCTGGCGCTCAAGGCATGAATGTGATGAGCGCAATAGATGGCCTGAGAGACAAAGATCTGGTGAAAGGAAAGAAGGTTGTTGTGATTGGAGGAGGAGAAGTGGGCTGTGAGACAGCGGTATACCTATCACAAAACGGCAAAGATGCATCTGTCGTCGAAGTCCTCGACGATATCCTGTTAGTCAATACGGTCAAGAACAACACCGTCGTGTTGCAAGAACTTCTCGAAAAATGGAACGTAAACGTCTATGTCAAATCGAACGTTGAAGAGATCACGTCTTCCAGCGTCAAGATCGTCTCAAAAGATGGAAAACGCACAGAATTGCCCCTCGACACTGTAGTATTGTCGGTGGGATTAAGACCTGACAAGACATATGTGGAATCGCTATTGCAGGCTTGCGGCAAATCGTTTGCCGTCGGCGACTGCAGTAACCCCGCCCGAATACTTGAGGCAGTCAATGAGGCAGACAGAGTGGCTAGGCTTCTATAGCCCCCCTTTGTTTCGCGTTCATTTGTTGATTTGCCGCTTGAGAGAGCATTGGATCGTCCACGCTAGGGGATTCCAAGAATTGCGAAATGGTCGATCTATCTGCGAATAACAAAAATGACGGAGCACCTGATCCAATTCGAAGCAGCTCGTCAGAATCCGAAGCGAGAATCCTCTGGAAAACAAAGAAGCGATCGCTAAGTTTCTAGAATCGAAGTTGAAAGCGATCAGTTCGAATATTCACATACTTGATTTTGATCAGCAAGCCGAATGTCAATTCGAATTGAACATCTGCACCAAAGGATGGCCACAACCGTTTTTTGTAGTTAGATATATGGCCGCTCGAACGCCTAACAATTTTGCCGTTTGAATCAGCTGCAAGACTCCTTGAGGTTTGGACCCTTGTAGATTCAGTTTTCAGTTCGGTGGACTTATGAAATGTGTTTCCAGATGCAAAGAACGTATTATCCACATACTAGTTTTGAATCAGTCACCGCTTCGTTGGTTTTCATGTGTTCGCATCGACTCTAGCTGAATGAAGCGATTCTTGAGATCAAGGTATAATGACTTGTAGAGCTCGAAGCACTTTGCATACTGGCTGTGACGTTGGTGGTCAGGAGATATGACATCATCTATATGGATGAATCTCTCTACGTCACTCCATTCTGAAAAGCAATCGACCCCCATTCCAGCTACGAATGCTGCGCCGAGTGCAGAGCCTTGATGCTTTGATATGTAGTGGAGGTCTTGGCCAATGATGTCAGCTGCTATCGTTGCCCACAATCTGCTCCGTGCACCTCCATTCCGAACTACAACCTTCTTCGCTTTGTGACCCTTTTCGGAGAGGGTCTCAATATGATGCTGGAAACCGTAGCTGACAGCTTCTAGGATAGCTTTGTAGACGTGTTCCTTTCTATGGTGAAGGGACAGCCCGAACAAGACTCCTCTGGCCAGAGGATCCATCAGCGGGGTTTTTTCACCAAGGAAGTAGGGAAGTAGAATCAAATCTGTCGGCCCAAGAGGCAGATCCTCTACTCTTCTGTCCATTGCTTCAAAGGCACTTTCCTGTCTGCATGCGGCTTCCTCAGATTCTAAGCCGCAAAACTCGTTCACGAACCAGGTTACAATCGATCCGCTAGTCGCCATGCAGCCATTGATTAGATACTTTCCGGGGATTGTGTGATAGTCAATGAACAATCGTGGGTCGGTGTCAAGCGTGTCGACACAGAAGAGGATATCTCCCGCGCTTCCCAGTTTGATCAATACATCTCCCTCCTCTCTAATGCCTGCAATGAGGGCTGATGCAACATGATCCGCACACCCAGCCACGATTGGTGTGCCCTCGGAGAGTCCAGTCAACTGTGAGGTATGTCTGCTGACGTGACTGACGATCTGATGAGCCTGATAGACCTGAGGTAGTTGTTCACGTTCAATATTGAGCAACTCGAGAAGTTCATCTATCCAGTCTCTCTTGACAATATCATATAGACCACTCTCAAGCGCCCAGTTCTCTTCCAGACTCAAAGTACCGCTCAACTTGTAGTTGATATAGTCGTAGGATCCAACGATCGCTTGAATATTTGAGAATGTGTTCGGTTCATGTTTCTCTAGCCATTTGAGCTTTGGTCCAATGGTCTGTGGATTTATCGACCCCCCGGTCCGTTCAAATACCCATTTTTCGTCAAGTTCGGTTTTCATCCATTGAATTTCTTTCCAAGCTCTCGCATCATTTTGCTGAATTGATGGTCTCAGCGGCACCCCTTGGTTGAGCAACACCATGGCGGGCACCATCCCAGTTACGCCGATTCCTTTGATTTCCGATGGGTCTACCTTGCTCGCTTCCAGATTCCTTTGGATGCCTTTGACAACATTCTCCCACCATTGATTTGGGTCTTCCTCGGACCACCCACTGTGTCGAGATTCTAGATGCTGTCCCTCGGAAACCTCGGCAATTACCTTTCCATCAGGATCGCATAGACTGATCTTGGTTGAGGTGGTCCCAACATCGATGCCAAGAAGAGATGCCCCGTTCATCCCGGTTGCCTCATCTCCAATCATTACCTGAGCTTGTTGACTTGTGTCATGAATTCTTTTACGCGGTCTTTGTCAACAGGATTCCAGGTGTTGCCATCTACTTTGAGACCACTTCCGATAATCACGCCATCAGCTATTGACAATATGCTTGCCAAATTCTCAATGTTAACACCGGTATTGGCGAATACCGGAGTATCAGGCACAACTCTTTTCACCAACTCCAAGTTGGCAAGGTCTGGAGGTACGCCAGCAGTTATTCCTGATATACACAACGCGTCAGCCAGAGATGATAGAACAGCCGATTTTGCCGCGTTCTCAAGACTCCTATTGGAAAGGGATCCAGCAAGTTCTCCCGTTATATTGTAGAAGAGTCTCAGATCGTTGGCTTCTACGAGTCGTTTGTAGCGCCAGATCTCCCCACATCGGGGATTCCAGATCCCCATGTCACTTTCGTAAGCGCCTGTAAAGATTTCCCTCACAAACTCTGCACCCACAGCTTTCGCTAGGGCGATAGCAGATTTCGGATCCCACAGTATGTCTACCCCGAATGGAACACGTATCCTATCCTTGAGTTGCCCTATTACATAAGCCATTGTCGCAATCGTGGCTGGAGGAGCATCAAGAACGTATGGACGGTCCCCTTCATTGCAGAACATCACGGCATCCACGCCTCCAGCTTGAAGATTATCCAAATCTCTTTGAACCCAGTCTCTTATTGACTGGATTCCAGTCTCGTCATCATAAAGGGGACTTCCAGGAAGAGGTGGAAAATGAACCATTGCGATAATTGCCTTATCAAAACCGAATGCTTTCCTCAGAAAATTAGCCATGCAAAAGACCACTTCGTTCGATGTTTCAACCTCGGGGGGCGTTTCAAATATATAGCTTATTCGAGTGCGGAAATAGGTTACCGTCGTAGGCGAAGACTTAGTACACAGGATGGTTGTGTCCTCCAATAGGCGGAACCCAACCATACGAAAGGTTCTCAATTGCCTTCAGAAGGTGCTTCTGCCCTTCTTTCAAAGTCCAAAGCATATGCCCAGGATACAACTCATCAACCATCAAATCCTGCAGCTTCGATATGTTCTCTCTATAGGACTGAAGGCTTGATCCAAGCCAATTGCCCAATCCGATAGTCCCTCCTAAGAACACCGAATCCGATGAAAAGAACAATATGCCATCTCCGGATTGGAAAAGCAAGCACAGCACTCCATAGCTGTGCCCAGGAAATACGATACACTTTATTCGGTTCTTTCCAAGCGTCAAAACTTCTCCGTCATTCACGATTCTATCAACCTTACAGTGCTTATACCGGAAGTCTGGGGGATACCAGTTCGCTTTCTTGCATACATCCAATCCCAGGTCCGAATCAGAGCCACGTTCAATGTACTCAGTTTCCTGAGTTGAAGCTACCACTTCGCAATGGGTCTTCGTCCTAATCTCGCTTGCGCCGCATGCATGATCTGCATGGCAATGTGTCAAGAATAGATACTTGATTTTCTCTGGTTCTAAACCATGCCCAACCACGTTAGACAATATCTGATCTGCATCAACTCCTCCACCAGCATCAATCAGAGCGGACTCACCGTTATCCTCGAGAAGGTAGACATGACAATCCAGTGGATGAGACAACCTGATTTCGCCGCTGCCGACCAAGTAAACACGTTTCGAGATTCTCAATTCCTACAGCAACCTTTTCTGACTCAAAATGCTTGATCTCGATAATTAGGAGTTGCGGAGCCGAGAACCCTTAAATAGAATTTGGAGGAAACAAGCAAACGGTTGTCAATTTATGAAAAAGTTAGGAGTGGGAGTCGTAGGGCTTGGAGAGTTCGGTGAGATTCACACGCAGGTTTTGTCGGGACTTGCTGAGGTAGACCTAGTCGCGGTTTGCACGAGAAGAGAACAAAGGGCAAAGGAGATTGCAGGAAAATACAATGCCAGAAAATACTACACGGACTATAGGAAACTGGTCGCGGACAAGGAGATTGAAGCTGTAACCGTGGCAACCTCGGAGAGTGTTCACAAAGAGGTAACA
>CAZJUU010000081.1:0-6870 GCA_964549295.1 uncultured Candidatus Bathyarchaeia archaeon | reverse complement strand
TGTCTGAAATGTCCGCGTACAAGTACATCTCAAAGGCTTGGAGAAACCCTAGCAAGTCCTACGTTCAGAACATGATGAGACAACTCGCTGAACGTTGGAGAAAGGAACCTGCTATTCTTAGACTGGAGAATCCAACGAGACTTGACAGAGCGAGGCGTTTCGGGTATAAGGCAAAGCAGGGATACGCGGTTGTTCGTGTCAGAATAAGGAAGGGTGGCGCGAGGAAGATTAGACCTGCTTCTGGCAGACGACAGAAAGCCTTGGGTGTTACGAAATTCACGCGTGGCAAGAGCTTAAAGAAGATTGCTGAAGAGCGAGCGGCCAAGAGGTTTCCAAACATGCTTCCGTTGAATTCGTACTGGACTTGGGAAGATGGAAAACACAAATGGTTTGAAGTCGTAATGGTCGATCCGAACCATCCTGGTCTGAGAAATTACAAAGGCCTTGCTCTGCCCGAGAAGATCTAGTCAGCTGGAAGAAGTTCTGACAAGCATGAATGGCTAGTTCGATGCGAACTCAGACAATCCGTATGTATTCTTCGGGAATCTGAACCAAGCCTTGACCTGAATCGTAACTGAAGATGCCGAACTCCTTGGCTACTGTATCGATTACAAGTGCAACGACGTGAGGAGAGAATTGCTGGAGTCGAAGTTGCGTTTGCATGTCAGTCTCAGACATGAATACGCCCGCGCCAATATGTGAATGGTACCAACCGACGATCTTGCCGCTTATTCTGCCATTAACGAGGTCATCGGCGATTCTGGCCAGAGACGTCGGCGACATGATCGAAGAGGAATTGTTCGCGTCTCCTTCGCCATGAATTGCGTTTCTTATCAGTAGACCTTCACCAGTTAGTTCTCCAATTAGGAAACCTATCTGCTCGTAGGGCTTGCTGGTGTGATTTTCAATCTCGCGGAGTGCAAAAGTTGTTATTGCTACGCTGAACACTTCTTTCCTGCTCTATGAGTTCTTGCAGGCTGTTGCGAAGCTTCATTCTCATAAGCTTTTGTGCAAGAAACATGTTTTTCCTTTTCTACTCATGACCGCGAAACTATTGTAATAGGGCAATAGGAATATCTATCGAGATCACGAGAACCTATTTGACGTGAGCCACAAATGGGATATATGGTTGGCGTTGTAGGAAAACCGAATACGGGAAAATCAACGTTCTTCTCAGCTGCCACTCTGGTGTCCGTGCCAATCGCAAATTACCCTTTCACAACAATAAAACCAAACCGTGGAGTTGGCTACGTTAGAAAACCTTGTGTATGCACTGAGTTCAATGTCAAGGATCAACCAGCAAACTCCGCATGTGTCAACGGAACTCGTTTGATTCCAGTAGAGATGATTGACGTTGCGGGATTAGTGCCTGGCGCATGGGCTGGCAAAGGTCTTGGAAACCAGTTCCTAGATGAGGTTCGCATGGCAGACGCTCTTGTCCACGTCGTAGACGCTGCAGGAGGTACGGACAGTGATGGAAAACTATGCACTCCGGGAACACATGATCCGGTTGAAGATGTGAAGTTCTTGGAGGAAGAGATCGACATGTGGTGGCTTCAGATAGTCAAGAAAGACTGGGAAAAGATTGCTCGAAGAACTGAATCTACGGGGGAAGATCTTGCGGACCTACTTGAGAAGAGATTGAGCGGCCTCGCAATAAGAAGAGATCAGATTTTGCAAGCCGTCAAGAAATCGGGTCTAAACACGGACAAGCCGACCGCATGGAAAGAGGATGATCTACGTCATTTTCTGCATGAATTGAGAACAGTATCAAAGCCTATGATTTTGGCCGCGAACAAGATCGATCTGCCCACCGCGGAAGAGAATGTTGAAAGACTGAAGAAACTAGGGTACAGCGTGGTTCCATGTTGTGCGGAAGCTGAACTTGCACTTCGAAGATCAAGTGAGAAAGGCCTAACAGACTACACGCCTGGAGCCAAGAGTTTTAACATTTTGAAGCCAAATGAATTGAGGGAAGAACAGAAGCAAGCTCTTGAAACAATTGGGAAAAAGATACTTTCGAAATGGTCGTCTACGGGCGTTCAGGACACGATAAATGCAGCTTATCTCAAGCTACTCAGGATGGTGGCTGTCTATCCAGTTGAGGACCCGGAGAAGCTTACGGATCACATGAAACGAGTTCTGCCTGACACATATCTTGTGCCAGAGGGAACGACTGCCAAAGAGTTTGCGTCGATTATTCATTCAGATCTAGGCGAGGGCTTCATCTACGCCATTGAGGCTAGGTCGAAAATGAGGTTAGGCGAAGACTACAAGGTCAAGGATGGAGATGTTCTCTCAATAGTCAGCGCCAAGAAAAGAGGCTGAAAGCGCGTGAATTCCGGAATCTTTCTGGAAAGATCCAACTTCACAAATCAGCAATTCTCAATTTCTGCGAGGTCTTCTCCTCAAGAAGGTTTGTTGCCAGTTTTGGCGTTTCCTCATGTCCTTCGTCGTCAGCCACTATAACCTAAAATCATCTTGACCATGGCCTCTCTCTCATCAATTAGTCTGACAAAAGAATGCTGTAATGTTAACATGCCCCGCAATTGCCTCCTCACAAGCCACAAGTCTCTGCAATGTTGAACACGTATTCATCATCATGGAGTTCCAGCTATCTCGAACAGCTCGGATTGAAGAACCCTCTTCGACTTATGATTTCTGATTTGTTTCATCGAGTTCTGAAAGGATCGTATCTAAATTGGATTATTTCATGCACTTGCTTTGGGCGAATCATGTGTCATAAGCGGATCATTTTGGCTATGTTACTTTGAGGTTTATCATCATTCCATTGTCTTGATGTTCCAAGTTGTGGCAATGGAACAGGTACTTCTGATCTCCAGCGAATCTGGTCGTGAAGTCTATCGCTATCTTCACAGTTTCTCCAGGCCATATAAGCATCGTGTCTTTCCATCCGAGATCGGTTGGAATCCTGCCACGGTTATCTGTCCGAAGTCGATTTATCTCAGGCGGGCTGTTGATCCGATTTAAAACTTGAAATTGGTAACCATGGATATGCATGGGATGTGGCATACTCTGTGGCATGTTAATGATTTTCCATATTTCTACTGTATCTCGCTTCAACTGAATTGGGTAACTGTCCATATTGAAAGTGTGTCCGTTTATTAGCCACTGCATCATTTGTCCTCCCATCGAGGAAGAGAGATGGATTGCCCTCTCAGTAGCATTGGTCGTATTGATTGGTTCAATGATGGAGAGTTTCTGAGGGATTTCACCATCATATGCGACCTTGTTCCGCACTATCAGCTTGAGTAAGAAGAAGTCTTCTCCTTCAAGCAGTTTTGACCCAGTTTCGACATGATTCATCACACTCCCCATCATCATTTCCATGTGCATCGGATCGAATCCGAGACTCTTCAGAAACACAATGTCACCTTGGGAGAGACTTCTCAGATCCAGAACTGCATCGACTCTTTCAGCTGGTGCGATGAAAACTTCGTCCACTAGTTCAGGTTTCTCGAGAAGGCCGCCGTCGACGCCAATGATATGGAAGGGAAGTCTCTTTTCATTCTTAACAAATGCAAGTTTGCATATTCTTGCTGTTGAACCGTTCAATATTCTGAATCGATAATATCTTGTATCGACATCAAGATACGGTTTCAAAGTTAGGTTGACAAGCACGGTGTCGCCTAGAAATCCCATGAGACGTTCCATTGGATTCGGATCATATGTTAGCTGGTCACCTTGTTCGAATCTCTTATCTTGAATCAGCAGTGGGATATCGGTCTTTCCAAGAGTCAGATCCAAAGATTGTCTGAGCGCATCTTCATCAGAGTCTTCTATGATGAAAAAACTCGCCAGACCCTTGTAAATCTGTTCAGCCGCTGGATGTGGATGAGGATGATACCAGTAGGTACCTCCCCGATTATTCACGGTGAATTCATATTCATAGCTCCCGCCATGGTCTATGGCGTAATATGGGTGTCCATCATTCCTCCAGTCTACGGTTAGTCCATGCCAATGTATTATTGTCTCTCGTGGTATCTCGTTCCTGAAAGAAGCTTTGAAATTCTCTCCTCTTCTTAGCATTATGATAGGGTTAATCGTGGGCGCCTCGTTCAAAATCTCCTCATAAACCCATAGCTTCTTCACGGTTTCCGCTAGGTCTAGTAAACGAGGTCTAGTATGGATCGAAACGCTTGACGGGGACCTGATAATTCCAAAGATCCCGTTGGACGATGTAGGCAATCGAAGGTGATTGGAAAAATTTCCAGGTTCTCTTGGATCGAGTTTGCCGTATGAAGTGGTTGAATGCACACTGGTTTCTGGAACAGTGCTAGCTATTGTGCTTGTCATGATTGTGCCAGGCGTAGTTGGTCTGGTCGCTGAAAGATATGCCATGCCACCGAGTACCAATGCTCCAGTGACGCCTGACGTGGCAATCAGGAAATCTCTTCGAGAAATGCGTCGGTTACGCATCCGATAATCTTCCTTCAATGATTGACTGGAATCTTACTTTAGTCTTTCCCAATACAATGACAAGATTTCAAATAATGGTTGGTAAACGATGAGTGTTGACCAGAAATCGACTTCAGGCTTCATGAATTATGGTCTAGACTTGCTTTAGCCATAGCCAGCTCTCTTGAAATAGTAGTTGTCTTCCTTCTTGGGACCGAAGCTTCTTAGACCTTTCTCCTGCAGTGTCTTTCTGAGCTGGTTTGCGTATTCACCCGTTATCTCACCTTTCTTTTCTAGGTAGTTAATTGTCTCCTCTGCCTGTATTTCGTTATCGCATCGCCGCAGATAGTCGATTGCAGTTGGAACATACCCCGCGAAGAGGTCCCTGTTTTTTCTCTCAACCATGCGTGCTCCGTCAACATTCGTAATCTCGAAGGTGCCCTTCTGCAATTCAAGTTCTTCAGCCAGATTAGGATATTTGCGTTTGAACTCGCGTTTGTTCGTTTCAACCAAGATTGCTCAAATCCAAGAATTCAAGGGCGACAATGAACCTTTTGCTTTACATTGCGCTTCTTTCTCTGAACGAGTTTTTGTGCTACAAGAACCAGACTATCTGCTTGAACATCTTTTTCTAAGATAACGGCTGGCCCAATCCAGCTTCCAGAGCCGATCTTCACTCCCGGCATTAGACTCGCATTGATTCCCGTCCGGACATTGTCTCCGGTAATAATGCCAAATTTCAGCCTTCCACTGTTAACGACTCTTCCACGTATTGGAGTTTCTACGGTTGCATCGTCAAGCCTAAGGTTGGCAACGTTGGTGCCTGCTCCAAAATTGCATTTCTCTCCAATCACACTATCGCCTATGTATGTGAGATGCGGCACCTTTGTGTCATCCATGATTATGCTGTTCTTTATGTCACATGAGGGACCTATTTTGACCCGTTTTCCGATGCTTGTGCATGATCGGATCCGACAGTTAGGTCCGAGTTCCGTGCCTTCACCCACGAAGACTGGTCCTATCAAAACAGATCCGGCATCTACTCTGGCATCCTTAGATATTATCACCGGTGGGACGATTCTTGCTCCTTCTTCAATGACTCCATCTATCCTGTGCTCGCACTTTTTCAGAATTCGTTCATTTGCTTCAAGAAGATCCCATGGTCGACCGATATCGATCCATGAATTACGATCAATGAGCGCAGCTCTCACTGAGCCACACTGAATAGGCGACCTCAGTGAATCGGTTATCTCAAATTCGTTTCTCTTCGACTTTCTCGTCCTGCGTATTGCAGAGAAGATTTCGGTCTGGAACACATATATTCCCGCATTGACGAGATCTCCTAGCAGACCTCTGGCATGAGGCTTCTCAAGGATGCTTTTCACTCTCGATTCCTCCACCGATACCACTCCGTAATTCTCAGGCCGGTCAACAGGGACCAAACCCATTACATGATCATATGGATACGTCTTATGAACAGCCAGAACCTTTTCGACTGAGTTGAAAGAGATCAATTGATCTCCGTTCAAGACCATGAAAGGCTGGTTCCCAACACGGCCTTCAGCCAGTCTGACCGCGTCAGCTGTCCCAGCCACTCTCGGTTGAACCAAATATTCGACATGTAGACTGAAGTCCCCGCCATTTCCAAGATAGTTTTGGATTGATTCCTTTTTGTATCCTACGACGACGATGATGTTTGTGATCTCGTTCCTCCGCAGAGATTCTATGACATAAGAGATTATGGGCCGTCCACCAATAGGAATCATGTGTTTCGGCCTATTCTCGGTCAGAGGCCAGAGTCTTACTCCCTGACCTGCTGCCAATACTACAGCCTTCAAGAACCGGCCTCCATCACTGCCATTGAAACTTCATCAACGCCTAGTTTCAATAGGTCCTTTGCTGTTTTTTCATCTTTGGCTTCTACCGTGAGACGAATTATTGGTTCAGTTCCGCTTGGCCTGACAAGCATCCACCAGTCTCTTGTAGAGAAGCGGATTCCATCAAGTGTTGATATCTCAATCTTCTCTCGAAATTGCGTCATGAACATGTCTCTCAGCCTAGCCATAACTGTATCCTTGGCCACAATTGGGCAGTTAACTTTGGCCCTTATTATTGGATATTCAGGCACTCGTGATATGAAAGATGAAGCAGAAGTGTTCTCGGTTTCAAGTGCATGCAGAAACATAATACTTGACAGGATTCCATCGGGGCACGTGTGGAACCTTGGGTTGATCCAAGCGCCGCAAGGTTCTCCACCGAACACAGCACGTTTTTCTTCTATTGCTCGGGCAACCTCAACATCGCCCACAGCAGTTCGTTCAACCTTGCCATGTTCTCGAATGGCTATTTCATCAATGCACATTGAGGTATCGATAGGCGCCACTACGATGCCGCCTGAGTTCTGTTTCAGATAATATCCAGCCATGGCGGCTAGCGAACGATCAAACGACA
>CAZJUU010000080.1:0-6960 GCA_964549295.1 uncultured Candidatus Bathyarchaeia archaeon | reverse complement strand
GCAGCTCCAGCAACAACGACTACGCCTGCACCGGCGTATTTTAGATATCCGCGTCTCGTAACTTTATCTGCGGTCACTTCTTCCACACCTTTGGATATTTCTGCGAGGTGTGTTTCAGGGCTGTACGTATATAAGATTTCGCACTATCCCCTTCTGGTTTTTCTGATATGTGCGCGCCATGTCATGGCCCACTTGTCAGGATCGTCCAAAGCGGCCTCGTTCATCTTTACTATTGTAGAGTTGTGAGGAGATCGTTTCACGATATCCGGAGTTGCATATGCTTCTTTTGAAATTTGGTCTAGTGCAGCTACCCAGTAGTCTATGTCAGACTTTGAGTATGTTTCACATGGTTCTGGGGTCATGGGTTCTGGAATTATCCATGGATGGTGACTCATCTGAAAGTTCTGGATTCCGAAGTCTACGATTCTTCGGGTGACGTCGAGGGTTCCTACGCCCGTCTCTTTCTTCATCTTCTCTAGGCTGTATCTGGCTTGGTCTACTCGCCTCTGAGGTTTGAAGGGTTTGGTCACACCTCGAACTTGTAGAAGTTTCTTATCGAAATAGTTCTGATTTATTGTAGACACTTCGGCTACTTCTTTGAGACCAGCCGCGCCCATGCACATCGACCACGCGTATGACCTGAGAACAGCTTGGACATTTCCGTAGAAATCTCTAACTTTCCCTACACTTTTTGGTCTGTCATAGTCGAGATGATATCTTGTTCCGTCAAAGGTTACAACAGGAACTGGCAAGAATCCTGCAAGCTTCTTGTCAGCTCCAATAGCAGCGCATGCAGGGCCCTCGCTCCCGTGTGGCGACGAAAAAGTCTTATGCAAATTGAAAAAGCACAAATCAAAGCCCGCTTCTTTGGCACGTGCAATTCCCAGCAGAGCGTTTGCGTTCGCCTGATCGTATGCACACAATCCTCCAGCTTCGTGTACAATCTTCGTCCATTCATCAATCTCGGGGTTGAAGATGCCAGTGTCCTCGGGATTGGTTATCATTAGTCCAGCTGTACGTTTAGAAACAGCGGCTTTCAACGCCTCAATGTTAACCAGACCCGTTTCCATGTCTGGATGAAGAGTCACTATCTTGAAGCCAGCTGTAGCTGGACTTGCAGCATCGCATGGATGTGAAAATATTGTGGTAATAATCTCGTTTCTCTTCTCAAGTTCGTTGTTGACCTCATGATACTTTCTAATTATGCAAGCATTTGTGAAGACGGCGTCAGAGCCTCCACCAGGCTGGAAACTGAATTCGTCCAATCCAGATATTTCCTTCAAGAATATCTTGGCGAACTTGTACATCACTTCAAGGACACCTTGAATTGTGTCTTCGTCTTGGAGTGGGTGTATCTCGGCAATCTCTCGAACCAGATCCTCATTCACTTTTGGGCTATACTTCATTGTGCATGTTCCCTGCCCAAGATCAATATCCAGATCCATGCCTAGTGTCTGCTGAGAAAGTCTCAAATAGTGTCGAAGAACGTGTGGCTGAGAGAGTTCAGGCAGGTTTGGAGCTACCTTTCTAAGCATTTGGGATGGTATGTGCGACCCAGCCGCGCCGACGCTTTCAACAATCTCTTTCTCGACGGGCGGAACAATGACGCCACGCTCTCCCTTGTGGCTTAGCTCCATTATCAATGGTTCATTCCATACCGGAGCGTGATATCTTCTGAGTTTGACTTCAGAACTCATTCAGTCCACCGCCCTCCTCATAACCTCGCAGAGTCTCTTGATATCTCTGGCACTATGAATCTCTGTCACGCAATAGAGTGCACTCTGACCAAGTTCAGGGTATTCTTTGCTGATGTCTTTTCCACCAAAGATCCCCTCTTTTAGAAGACTCTTGTTCACTCTTTGGGCTTTCTTGCGTGTTCGGTCGAAATTTACAACGAATTCTTTGAAGAAGCTGGAGAACGGAACTCTAACTCCCTTGATCTTTCTCAAGGAGCGAGCAGCATAATGGGATTTCTGAATTGTTGCTTCACCTATCTCTCTGATTCCCTGGGGGCCGATCAACGCCATATATACTGCTGCAACTATGCTCCAGAGCCCAGTAGTAGTCCCCATCCAGTCCTTCGCGTTTTCCCGTTGGACAAATGATGTCCTGTCATATCGACACTGTCCGAATGCGTACTCGTCATCACGTTCCGTGTTTGTTATGCTGATCAGGAATGATGGATGTTCCCCAACATATTTCACTTCATCTCGACAAGCCAAAAATCCTCCCAATCCACCACCACAGAACATGTGAATACCAAGTGGCTGGATGTCGCCACAGGCTATATCGGCGCCATATTCGCCAGGAGGTTTGAGAACTCCCAAAGAGATCGGGTCTACTCCGACTATGCTCTGTGCACCGTAATCATGTGCTATCCTGCTAATCTCTGCACAGTGCCCTTCTATCACTCCAAGATAGTTTGGATTCTCAAAATATATTCCAGCTGTCTTAGAAGAGACGTGCCTATTGAGCTCTTCTAGATCGATCTGGCCATTGTTTTTGGTGAACCCTATCAACTTTACTTCGATGTGACCCGGCATAGCTTTCGGTTGACAGAAATTCTTGACTATTGACAGTCGGCTTGGGCTGATCGTTTTCGCTACGAGTATCTCCTTTCGCCCAGTTACTCTTGAAGCCATTCTAATCGCGTTTCCGGCGGCCGTTCCCCAATCATAGGTTGGAACGCCCACAACATCCATTTCCAGAAGTTCTCCGATCATACTCTGAAACTCAAAGAACGACTGATATTTTCCCAAGTCAGAGTACTCAAGACCCGCATAAGCTGTGAGAAATTCTGCACGTCTTGATATCTCATCGCACACTGCTGGAACATAGTGACTCCAACAGCCCGCACCTAAGAAATTCAGATACTCTTTGCACGTCTTGTTCTTGGCAAGAATGTTTTCAACATGCCTCTTGAGATCCAATTCTGCCCGCAACGGTTTTGGTAGATTCATTGGTGTTCTCAATCTAAGTCTGTCTGGAATCATACTTGAGAAGAGTTCCTCAGCATCTCTAGCGCCAATCTGTCTTAACATCTCTTCTTTGATTTCTGGCACCGAGTTTGGTATGTAGGGATGAACAAAGCTTTTCTCCATCATAAAAAATTCCCAAACATAGAAGTCAAGTCTGTGATTCTTTAAAGCTTTCGCACTTTCACTAAAAAGAAAAGACTTCAAACGTCTTTGATTGCGATTGCCACAATTATTTCACAGGATACACAGACCTTCTTCCATAACTCGTGATGACTTGAATGTACCCGCCCAACATTCTATCGACCTTTTTGTCTCCGCTGTCAACTAGCAGAGGCCGTCCTCTCAACGATGCGAGTTTTTCTGGCGTGGCCACGACTATTATGTTATCTCTTCCAACTTTCCGAATGATCTTTGGACTGATTTGCTGATTCCCTCTTCCGAACAAGAAACCTTGTCCTCCGATCACCGTCACTATTATCTTGGCATTTCTGTCATCAATTATCTCGTTGAGTCGTTTTTCATTGACATCAGATGCAAGCAGCCTCTTGTTCTCCACTACGTCCACGCCTAGCAGGGTTTTTTGGAGCCCCAGTCTCTCCATGATGGGTCTTAGGGTTGTGCCTGGACCCAAGATATATACCCAGTCGTCTCGCATGTTATCTACGATATCCCACGCTATGGCATCTAGCGAAAATGCTTCCCCAGCAACTCCTCCAGCCTTGGGATTCTGAACCATCGTTTCTTCAAATATTACCTTCAGATATCCATACAACTCGGACGAGATTCTATTCTCTCTGAATTCTTGTTCATCTATATCCATGACCTCTGCGTCCCGCATCCCCACAGACTGTTCTTGCAAGTACATTAGAGCCAGGTCTCCCGCGCTTCGAGGATCTATTGCGAAGACTGCGGATTGCATTTTGACTCCTGTCGGGATTCCTAGGACTGGAACTTTGGAATTGATTGCTTCACAGATGTCTCTGGCGGTTCCGTCTCCTCCAGCAAAAAGTAGCAGGTCAACACCTAGAGCCAGCATGTCTCTTGCTGCTCTTTTCGTATCTTCACCAGTTGTATTTCCTCTGATTATTGAGCCTATTACATGAGGGTCGAAACCACATTCCCTAGCCTCATCCTCACCCATCTCAGAAGGGTAAGCGAGAAGTTCCAAAGTCTCTTTCATAGGATAGATCCGTCTAAGCGCCTCCACCGCCCTTTGGGGTGAAGTCTGGATAGCTCCTAGCTCCATTGCCTTTCTGCGTATGTCTTGACCGTCGCTTCCTTTCAGTCCAACTCTGCCGCTTAACTCGCCTTTTCATCAGTTCAGGGCACTAGTCCGGCAATTGGATTCACGATAAGGCCAAGTTTCTTTGCAGCTTTCTTCACGTCTCTATCGAACACGCTCCCGAGTCGAATCATATATCCGTTTTCTTGGGTTCAGTTGTTGAAGAGTGAACCACGAGTCTTATCAGTGTGACTTAATTCCTTTTCTCTTGAGAAACGCGTTCCAAGTAGTTGCAATTCTTGCTACGTCCTGCATGGGCGTCATATCCATTCTTGATATTGGACAATTGTGTGGAGCGGTCCTAACTACTTGAGGATTTGCATATGCCTCTTTGGAGATTTGATTCACGATCTCGCAAAATCTGTCAATGTCCGCCTTGGAGATTGATTCCGTGGGCTCGGGCGTCATGGGCTCTGGAACTATCATAGGATGATGGCTTGAGAAGTAGTTTGATACTCCGTAATCCATCATTCTATTGCTGATATCATCTGTTGTTATTCCCGTATCCTTCGATAGCTGCTCCCAACTAAATCTTGTTTCCTGCAGTCTATATCTGTGCTTGGCGTAGGGCAGAGTGAGCCCTCGGACTTCTGATAGTTTCTTTATCATGTAGTTGTTGTTCAACACTGCCAGTTTGGCAGAATCGACCATGCCTTCAGCGCCGAGAGCCATTATCCAAGCATATGCGCGAAGGGCGACTTGCACGTTTCCAAAAAAGCCTCGAATCTTTCCGATGCTGTATGGTCTGTCATAGTTGAGTCGATATTTGTCTCCATCAAATTCGACAACAGGGACAGGCATGAACTTCTTCACGTCTTCCTTGACAGCTACTGCGCCACTGCCAGGTCCCTCGCTTCCGTGTGGCGATGAGAATGTCTTGTGAAGATTCAGCTGACACATGTCGGCGCCAACATCCCCTGCTCTGACTACGCCCAGTATGCTGTTAGCATTGGCTTGGTCTAGCAGAACTAGGCCTCCAACCTCATGAATTATCTTCACATATTCTTCGATCTGTGAATCAAAGATACCAGTGTCATATGGGTCAGTAAGAAGCATACCAGCTGTGTGTCTCGAAACGGCCGCCTTCACAGCTTCGATGTCTGGGCAACCAGTTTCTTTATCTGGATACAAATCAACCACTTTGAAACCAGCGAAGGCAGATGCCGCTGCGTTGCATGGATGAGAAAGAAGTGGAACAATGACCTCCGACTTCTCCGCGAGTTGTTTCTTGAAGCTATGATATGTTCTCATCATACAACAGTTTGTGTATACTCCGTGAGAACCACCGGAAGGTTGCAGATTCGCCTCATCCATCCCGGTAATTTCACACAGAAGTTTCTGTACGCGGTACATTATTTCGAGAATACCCTGAACGGTTCCTTCATCCTGCAGTGGATGCACGTCGGCCATTTGAGGGAGTCTAGCAAGCTGGTCATTCACCTTTGGACTGTACTTCATTGTGCAGGTTCCGATACCTGCAATTATTCCTGAATCGAATCCGAAGGTTTGCTGTGACATGTGCAAGTAATGCGTCATCACCTCCGGCTCAGATAGTTCAGGAAGGTTTGGAGGATGTTTTCTGATCATGTGCTCTGGTAAACGTGACTTGACATCACCGACAGTCTTGGCGATCTGTTCTTCAACTTCAGGTACAATGTGTCCTTTTGCGCCTTTCTGTGACATTTCAAAAATGATTGGTTCATCCCACACGACTGCGTGATAACGTCTCAATGACAAATCATCCCCTATCGTATTGCTTCTCTCAGTGTGGTGACGAGGTGTTCAATCTCCTCCTTTGTATGAATCTCCGTGACGCAATAGAGTGCGGTCTTCCCAAATTCCGGGAATTCCCTCGTGAGGTCTTTTCCTCCTTGAATGCCATTAGACAGAAGAGATCTGTTGACATCGGTCACGCTTTTCTGAGTTCGATCGAAGTTGATCGTGAACTCTTCGAAATGGACGGACTCAAACAGTGGCGCCTCGAGACCGTCTATTTCTGAAATCAGCTTGATCGCATAGTGAGCTTTTTGCATTATCGCTTCTGCAAGTTCTCTCACACCTTGAGGACCTAGCAGCGCCATGTAGACTGCTGAACTGATTGCCAGCAAGCCTGCAGTGGTGCCGGCAAAGCTTTTTCCCTTCTCTCTGGTGAAAAAATGCAGCCTTTGAGGCAGAGTCCACCAGAGAAATCCATGTTCGCCTTCACGTTCGGTTCCAGTAATGCTGAGGAGCATCAGCGGCATTTCGCCTATGAATCGTTCTTCGTCTTTACATGCAATAAATCCTGCAAGGCCTCCGCCGTAGTTCATGCGATTTCCAAGAGGTTGGATATCGCCAACCACTATGTCGGCTCCATAGTCACTCGGTGAGGTCAATATTCCCAAAGAGAGAGGTTCAACACCTACGATGCTAACTGCGCCTTGGTTATGAGCAATTCTCGAGATTTCTTCGCCCTGAGTCTCTATGAAACCTAGATAAGAAGGGTTCTCAACGTAGACGCCCGCTGTCTTTGATGAAATCTTTCTCTTTAGATCTTGAAGATCAATTTGTCCCGTAGCAGGATTATAGTCTATCATATTCACGGCCATGGAAGGATTACAATAGTTCCTCAATACCGATAATCGGTCCGGGCTGATCGTTCTAGGGACTAGAATCTCACGTCGTTCAGTTATTCGCGAAGCCATTCTGGACGCCTCGCCC
>CAZJUU010000079.1:0-7068 GCA_964549295.1 uncultured Candidatus Bathyarchaeia archaeon | reverse complement strand
CTAGCCCCCTGCGAGCCCCCGGTTTCTACGTTCTAAAGGGCGAAGGAGAACGATCGTTGGGAACAATCACTCCTAGGGAGTTGGAGAGGGCTTTCTTCAAAGAGAAAATTGGGCCAAATGGTGTGAAATGGGTTCATCATCTCTCTTTCAGAGACCAGTTCGAGGAGCGGTACAATTTGGCAGTTGTGGACCTAGCGTTTCGCCATTATGTTGATGACCTTCGCGCGGTAAGACAGATGTCGTGCTATGATGCCGCCGAACATCTGACGACGATTCTGCGAAGGACAAAATTGTTCTTACGAATTGGGTTGGCCCGAGGATGGCAACTGTATCCTGATCGATGTTATTTACAGATTACTGGGGTCTATTCTTTCCCTGACTACCTAGATGGACGTTACTTCGCCGACTTTCCAGAGACGAGTTCCAAGCCATCTGCTCGGCATCGCGAATCACCAACGACACGACTAGAGTCGAACAGGAGAATCAACAACGCAAAGCAAGATTTGAGTCAACATAAGGTTAAGATCAAGGCGTATAACGTGGAGCAGATACGACGCGACTATCCAAAGGCCTACGCCCAATGGACTCAAGAGGAAAACAGGCATTTGGGTGAATTGTACATTCAAGGCAAGACTATTCGTAAACTAGCGGATATTTTTCAACGAAAGCGTGGTGCAATTAGCTCGTGCCTAGAGAAACTAGGATTGGTGCGAACATGATCAAATACCGAAGACAACTCCTGCAACATCGAACCTCCCATTCCTTCTCCATCTAGTATCCAACCCCTATTTTTCATCACTGATGGGTAAGACTCGTTCGGAGAGTTTTCTCACGGAATGAGCTTTCTTGACTCTCCGCCCATTATTACCCCAGATTCAGAACCTACTTCTAGAAATATTGGATAGCTCGATGTGATGTTGCCCACTGCAATGCATTGTCTACTTTCTAGATTCTTAATGGCGTTTACCGAGTCAGTGTCTATCAGCCCCGATTTTGCAAGTTGCTTGAGTTCATCTTCATTTCGAAACATAAAGGCGATCAGGTTGTCAAGTAAGGTGAAAACCTCATCGGGAAGCGTTCTTGGATCGTTCGTAATGAAGGTAGGGAATACTCCAACATGTCTCATTCTAGTCAGAATGTTCACCATGTTTTGTCTTTCCACGTACAGTTGAGCTTCTTCCAAAAACAGAGATACGGCGCGGATCTTTGCTTGACCTAGATTGTTCAGTTTTCGCAAAACAAACTCCACTATGATGCTTCTCTCCCACTGGTTTACTAGTGAAAGATTGAAGATTATCGCTCCGCCTGATTCATGGAACCTTGTTACAAGCTCTGTTAGGGAACTGGGACCGAATAATCCTGAAGCTCTGGCCGCGCTAACTCTTCCCTCAAGAGCGATGCGTACAGCTTCATTTTGGACAATAGTTGGATCACTTACGTATGATTCCAAGTCGTTGATGTCGAATTGTTGTCCAATATGTTGTCTCCAAAACTGCATCAAGTGTTGGTATGAGGGGGTACCCTGAGCAACGTTGAGATGCGTAGCAAATTCATCATACGATATTTCGTTGAGGGGGATGGTGAGGGGCAATTCATTGGCCTTGGCGGTTCTTATGTGAGGGGTCAGGACTCTGATGCAGTTGGCATAATCATTTGGTGTGTTTTCGTCTTGCTTCCAAAGGTTAGTGTATTCTCCGTTCACGTCAAACACAAGGGTTAACACTTTCTTCTGGGTTAGTCTGAGGAGAAGTCTCTTTGCTGCATATGATTTGCCTGACCCCTTCATCCCTGTGATTAGGTTTATTCCCAGTTTTCCCGCTGGAATATCATAGGCGCGGGGATCGGTCGAAAGTGTCCTTGCAAAGTCTGAGGTGGAACTAGACTTCAGATCCAAGGCTTCGAGAAGTTCGTCTTGATCTAGGACTGATATCTTGGATCTTGCTCGACTTACGTTGAATTCGCTGATCCCTGCTTTGAACATCTTCTTTTTGAGTCCTTTGGAGTCAGTGGCTTCCTCGATTCTGCCTCTTATCTTTGCGAGAGCGACCTTTTGGTCTGCCAACGAGTCAACTATGCTTCTAACCTCTGGTTGGATGAGTTCTTGGGTCTCAGATCTAGGAATGAGAGATTTTCTCAGTATATGTTCCAGAACTCCTGGAAGGTCTGCAAACCTAATCTCAACGACTTGTGCTACAATGTTATCTATTCTAATGCTATCGCCTATCCTGAGCTTCTCTTCTGGAGAGAACACTATCCAGAGTTCGTCTGCTTCTTTCGTTAGAAGATACATTCTGGATCACTAGAAGGGAAAAATTCGTGATCTTGCTTCTTCCTTCATGACTAATCCATGTAAGTTTATTGCCGCTGCCTGCAATTCAAGAATTTCAATCGCACTGTGGACACAAGTCATATGTGCAAGTTTCAATTCTTCGGGGTATCCGTAGTCTCCTGCGAGACCAGATATTGCACTCAGTATTCGAGAATGAGGCATTGGTGCATTTTCGGGAATGTCTATTCGGAAGACCTCGCCACGTGGCGTGAGTCTCGCAACGTAGATCTCTCCGAGGTACCTTTCGCGCTGTTGGGTAATGTGGTTCCTGACACTTCCAACATAACAGGGTCCTGAAACTCCTTCAAGGAGTGATAGAATGCTTCTGTGCGAATGCTGAAGAGTGAGCCCAGTAGATTTGGACACGGCCGCTATTGAGTTCCTATTTCTGGCGGCGTTGTCGATAATTTTTCTCACGAAAGGCATGGGATTGGCGACTGTGCCTCCGATCAAACTTCCATCAAGAAGAAGTAGACTGTCACTGTACGTCTTTGCAACCTCAAATTGAATGTGTCTCTCCAGAAGATTTCGAATCCTGTCCAGCGTGGTGAGAAAATCAGCCGCTGGGAAGTCTACGCTTTGACGATACACTCCCTTGTACAATTTCTGGTATAATGCATTCTTGTTCTGATAGGTTATGGGAACTAGGAATGGTCCATATCTTTCTAACTTGCAGCAAGTGTGACCCGTGGGCTTTGATATTACTGAAACTCTTAGGCTTCCGACGACGCCCTCCGGAATATGTCCAAGGCAGAAGCTCGTCGAATCGATGGCAACAACCGTCATCTCGCTTGGATACATTGGAGATAGATTGGTGACTTGACTTCGATCGATCACTTCTTCTTCAACTAGGTTCGCATCCTTCTCGAACACTTCTTTCACTGAAGGAGCAAAAGACTGAGTCAGATCGATGTCCGATGGTTGAAAAGATGTTCCACCCGCAAGTTTCTCGGCGAGTACAGCCAGTAGAGGATCGATTTCGATCAACAACTACCAGCTCCTAGATTGAATCCTAGCATAGCCATTCTGATTTCTTGTCATGATTAGATGATGATCGACGAAGTTTGAAACATCCTCGTGCGCTATTATTAAGATCTGAGAGAAAGTCTTCTTTACAGCGTCTAGAACTTCGAATATTCCCTGTTTTCTCTGTTCATCGCTGCTTGAAATGCACTCATCCATCAGTAAGAAATACTTGTCAGCCATCAATCTTGAATCTAAGATGCTCTGTGTGAATGCGAGTCTTAGACCAATTAGAAACTGATCTTGCGTTCCTCCACTAAAGACCTCTCTCTCTTTGTATCCACCTGCCTCGTTGGAGTGGACTTTGAATTTGAGGTCTTCCGTTATCTCAAACTCGGAGTACCTACCATCCGTTAATGTAGGAAGAATTTGATTTATTATGAGTCGTGCGTGCGGGATTACTTTGCTTCTCAGATCTTTGCTTGTCTCATTCAGTTCTTGGACAACGAGTTTGAGCACATCTCTCTTGGCAAGCAAAGCCTTGTACTCGTCTTCAAGTTTGGGAAGAGCTTCATAATCACTCCTCAACTGATCAAGCTGCCTTTCGATTTCCTCGATGCTTCCTCGTTTCTTGTTCACTTGTTCTTCAAGTTCACCGTATTCCCTCTGTAGCTTTGAAGCCCTCTCTCGGGTATTTTCATGCTGATCCTTGTCGTACTGGATAGTGCCCGCCAACTCTGGCTTGGTTGCCACGAGTCTTTCCAGCTCGCCTTTTCTACTCTCAAGCTGATTGTCAACTTCCGTCTGTTTTGCTTCAGGTTTCGATTCTTCTAGCTTAGTTAGATCTTCTTGCTTGAGTTTCTCAACGGTTTGAATAGCTTGTATTGATGACTCGCCTGTTGTCTGTTTGATTGCTTCGCTGATGTTGCCTAGGGCGTTATCCACATCCTCATGGCTTTTCATGCCTGTCTGCGTCGCGAGTGAATCAATTTCATTCTGGATTTGCAATATCGAATTTCGTGCCTCTGCAATCTGTTGTTGCATGCCGATGATTTCACCGCTTGACGTCAGAATCCGATCTACGCTGCGGTAGGCTCTATAGAACCAAGCTGTCGACACTCCAACTAATATCCCGATTATGACAATGACGAGTTGATTTAGAAATCCGCCAACCGCAAGTAGCACAAGAGAGGCCAGTAGTACTGCGATGAATTGCTTGAATCGTTGATCCTTCTGAGTTAGTAGATTTTCCCTGAGGAATTGTCTCTCTTTTCCGATCAAGCCCGTTTTTTCTGCAAGCTCATTCTCTCTGGCTGTGAGTGTTTCATATGTTGTCCGCCATTTTGCCAGATTCTCCTCTCTCTTTATGAACTCGTTTCGCACATTTTCGAGATTGCTGACTTTTGGACCGTACTCTGTCAAGGCTCTTTGGCATCTACTTAGTTCACTCTTTAGGGTGCCCATTCTCTGTATGTCTTGAAGAATCTGGGTTCGCTGCTGCGTAAGGCCTCTAATCACATCGTTGGTTGACTTGTAGCTAAATAGCCAGCCGTATGCTTCGAGTAGGTTCTCGGCTTGGTCTCGCTCCGTCTTCTTTTTGTCTAATCCGATTTCAATTATTCCATTTTCAAGTCTCTTTTTATCAGTGGATTTGGTCTCGTAGGTTTCGGCATTCGTCTCTACTGCTTCAAGTTTCATCTTCTTGACGTCGACGTCCGTCTGGATCTTTGAGAGATCGGATCGTGATTTGTCGGCTGCTTTGTCGAAAACTTCGATTCCCATGACCTTGTTTACTAGTTGCTCTCTTCGGTTTTTTGCAAGATCTTTGAGTACATCTAGATCCTTCTGTCTTATGTAGACGAGTTTGGTGAAGGCATCCCTGTCGACTCCAGCGATCTGCTCAATTTTGGCTTCTATTTCAGTCAGACTAGTTACAGATCTCGCCAACTCTTTTTCTCCATTCATTACCGGTATCAGTCTGGCCCTGTGTCCACCATTGACACCAAAAGTTCGCTGCAAAACATATCTATCTTGACCAGACGTAAATTCAAGTTCAAGCTTGCTTTCATGCTTCCCCCAGGTTACAATGTTCCCTCTACTTTCCTCGATCAATGGCCCTCTCTTTAGACCAAAAAGGGCAAATTCAATCGCCTCAAGCAACGTGGTCTTTCCAGTTTCGTTGGGGCCGAGTATTCCAATTCTGCCCTCCCCTGGAAATTGAAGTTCAATAGGATCTCCCATGATCTGGAAACCTGACACTCGCAGGCTCTGGATGATCATGTCTTGGATTCCTCCAAGTACCTTCTTCCTAACTCTTTTACCTGTTCAAGTTGGGTCTTCTTTCCTTGATCACCCGTTTCTGCGATAAGTCTGTCAAGCCTCTTGGTGAAGGCTTCGACAGGGTTGTCGACTCTTTCAGCAAAGACTCTGCCGAACCCTTCAATATCTAAGTCTCTTCGATCCAATACCAAGTGGAAGAACTTGTCTCCCGCGGCCTTGAATATCTCATTGATCTTGAGTTGATTGTGTTGCTCCTGCGTGATTTGCCCTGACAAAGAAAGTCGTACAAGTGTAGACGAATCTGCTCTTTCATTCAGGAATTTGATAACGTAGTCCCTGATAGTTGGAGAGTAATCGCCACTCTTCGACAGGTTCAGAACATACTCTTCCATTTGTCTCGTTTCGAGTCTGATGAACTCAGTTGACGTCTCTGAACCATGAATCTCTGCCCAGACGAAGCCTTTTTCGTCGCTTATCTCTGCCCAAGACAACTTCTCGACGGAACCAGGGTTGACAATCTTGCAGTCTTCATGTTCCCTCTCGTAGTGATTGTGGAAGTGACCCATCGCAAGATAATCTAGACCTTTGCTGATGTCATAGGTGCGAAACGGGTTTTGGAATGCGAACTCTGGAACCGACGAAGTCACATTCAGTCCTTGTAGTGATCCATGAATCATGAGAATGTTGTAGTCTCCATCCACAGGCACACTATGTCCACGAAGTGGGTTCGTACTCTCCAACTGAGAAAAGTAGGATTTGCCTGAGACACACACTCTTTTCCCATCTATCTCAAGCACTTGTTTCTCGATAGCATCTGACCTTGAGAATACGGTCGCCAAACCAGCATGAGCAAGAACATCTATGGCAAGATGCTGGCTGCCGAACTTTGGTACCTCATGATTGCCCCCAATCATTAGAACTGATATGTTGGCTTCTTTCAACTGTCTTATCTTCTGTGTCAAGAAGACTCTCGCAGAATTACCTGGAGACAATTTATCGAAAACGTCTCCAGTGATCAAGAAGAGGTCGGGTTTGTTCTTCAAGGCATATGTTACTGCGTTCGAAAAATTGTTGTTAATATCATCTTTACGCTGCTGTGCCCTTACCAGGTTCGATATGTTGAAAGTCTTGTCCAAGTGAGTATCACTGCAGTGAAGAACTTGAACGGACAATCTGGTCCCTCGGACAAGACTTGGACTAGACGGAAGCGATCCAGCGATCTAAACATGTGTCTTACCGACTTATATCCATGATCACAGTGCGTTCAAACTGGGATCCAGCAGATAGCTTTGAAGATTCAAAGGATCTGAGAAATCTCTCTGACTCAATATCTCACGCTTTTTCGTTATCGATTACGCTCTTATCGTTATCGTTAGCGTGTGATTCATGTTGGCTGTTCAGATCAGATCTCAACTTACTAGTTTAGCTTTGCTGAACAAGTCAAGTCTAGAGTCCGGGCCACCTATCCGTCTTCTCGATGACCATCTTGACCCAAG
>CAZJUU010000078.1:0-7072 GCA_964549295.1 uncultured Candidatus Bathyarchaeia archaeon | reverse complement strand
TCTCAATTCCCACGTGATTCAGAGGGATTGCTAGGTGGGCAAAAGTGTTTTCAAAGTCCTAAACAGCCTAGTGGTGAGACCGATCTCTATGACTGATGACGTGGGGAAGACACTGGATTTCTTTGGAAAGCTTGGCGGCGTCGTCCAAGCAAGGGTTCTTTCTGACTCTGAGAAGAAGTCGCTCTTGGAGATTGAGGCTAGGAACGAAGAGAAGAAGTTCATGGGCATGTGCAGGACCTATAACAAGGGAGCAAGAGAGGCTATGTCAAGGAAGCATACGCTTGCACTTGTTATCAAGGGTGGACAGTTCAAGGCTATTTCATTTCCACGTATGAAGATGATGTACAAGGGTGAACTTGTTGGAGAAGAACTGTACGAGAAGGATAGAATTGAAGAGTTGAAGAAAGACTCTAAGAATCTGTTTCTCTGGGAGAACTTTGTTATGTTCATGAGAAAGTTGCCCAATGACAGATCAGAGTACGAGCGAGTGGTGATTGTACACACGCCTAGTGAAGATATCCCCCAAGATCTGTCTATGTTTGAGAACTTGGTGATGGGTGAGCCTTGTGCTGAAAGCGACCTAGTCATAAAGGAATCGTTTCGTTTCAAGTCTCAGGAGGGCATCTTTGGGACAATTCTGATTGGATTTGACAATGTACCCACGTAAGTTAGGAAAGGAATTTGAGACTCAGATCGCAACTGTGTGCGAGTAGACAAATGCATTATTGTTTCATTGACCAATTCATAGGTGCGATCCTGTGCGGGTCTAAAGGTGTAGTGTACCTTCGATTCGCAAAAGCTCTCTTTGAAATCTGAACTAGGAGGAGTGGACCTAGGACAAGGATGGGTATCTTGCAGACACAATATGCTTAAGGTAGTCCCTTTTCCTACTAGGTGCCTGCTTTCGCCGAGGTTCGTGAAATGACTGACAATGGAATTGAATGGCACGAATGGAGCGAGGAAGGGTTCCGAAAGGCGAAGGAACTGAACAGGCCCATTCTAATGGACATAAGTGCAACGTGGTGTCACTGGTGTCACGTGATGGATCAGACTTCCTACTCCGACAAGGAAGTAATTAGAATCGTTAACTCGAATTTCGTTGCCATCAAGGTGGATACTGATCAGCGACCTGACATAAACAGGAGATACAACGTGGGCGGATGGCCTACAACCACATTTCTAACACCCGAAGGTGAGATGATAACTGGAGCTACCTACGTCCCACCGGATCAGATGAGGGTCCTGCTGCGACAGGTTAGTGACCAATACTCACGATCTGCAAGAAAGAGAAAGTCCACAAATGCTACTAGACAGCTTCAACCAGAACCTAGAACTAAGGCTCCGTCACGATTTGAATCCGAATCCTCTGATCTTGTCGTAGGTGACGTTGTCAATATGATGTTAAGAGCGTACGACAACGTGTACGGAGGATTCGGCGACCAACCGAAATTCCCTAATCCCGATGCACTATGTCTAGCCCTAGAACAATACTATTCAACAAGAGATCAGGGTCTCAACATTCTAATCGTGAAGACTCTGAACAACATGGCTTCGGGCGGCATGTATGATAGACAAAGAGGAGGCTTCTTCCGCTATGCGACCAGAAGAGACTGGAACGTTCCTCACTACGAGAAAATCCTTGAGGATAACGCAAAACTTGCTATGATCTATCTTGATGCATTTCGTGTTCTTGGAACTCCAGAGTACAGGCAAGTTGCAGAACAGATAATCAACTATGTAGAATGCACGTTGAGCAACAGACAGATAGGGGGCTTCTACGGAAGTCAAGATGCAGACGAAGAATACTACAGGACCGATCTGTCTGAGCACGAGAGTAGAAATCCACCCAAAGTGGACACTAGTATCTACACTGGACCAAACGCACTAATGACATCCACATACTTCCTTGCATCAGCGGTGCTTCGGAGACCGGAGCTTGAAGAATTTGCATTCAAGACCCTTGCTTTCTTCTTGGATAGATACCGCGACAAGACCGCGATGTTGTGTCATACATATAGTGGCGACGGGCCGACGCCGCTACATCTCATGTCGGATCAGATTCTATTAGCGCGGTCATTGGTTGAAGCCTACAAGTATTCGTCAAATGACTCACATATGGAAAAGGCCGAGGACCTCGCCAAACTTGCCATTGACCATTTCTATGATCCAGATAGTGGAGGATTCTACGACACAATTCTTGGACCAAGTTCTATTGGACTTCTCAAGGTAAGAGAGAAAATCATCGATGAAAACAGTTGGGCCGCAGAGTTACTTCTGGAACTATGCGACCTTACTGGAAAAAAGGTGTATGTAGAGAAAGCGAAGGAAACGCTTGGCTTGTTCGAACGGGCTTACCGTGGATATGGCATATTGGCATCAAGCTATGCGCGTGTTGTTTACAGGTTAAATGCTGTGTTAACCAAGATGGTCATTATCGGAGATAAATCAAATCAGGCAACTGCAATTCTAAGGGACGAAGCTTTGAGGTACTACAGCCCAAGAAAAACGGTCCAAGTATTGGATCCGTCATTTGACCGAGACAAGATAGACTCCTTTGGATATCCAGTCGCAGATCTGCCAAAAGCATACGTTTGCGTTGGCCAGACATGTCTGGAACCTATGACGAATCCTGAGGAACTCTCTTCGAGACTGTCGAAGTTCATTGCTGGAGGCTAGAACGGTTCTCCCGGTATGCTACGCGGTTGATTGTCCAATCTCGGATTGGATGTCACGTCTCTTCTTCTTGAGGTAGGGAACTACAAAGACTCCAATGATAATTCCAACGAATATCCCGACTACTGTGAAAACTGGTGGGGCTAGCACTTGGGTTCTCGCCTCGGCTGATGCGTCACGAGCATTCTCCGCTGCGGTCCTTGCATATTGAAGTGCGGAAACGTATTTCATCACCGCGTACTGTTGTTCGGCCTTTTTTAAGAGATCCTCGGCCGAGTTGAGTTTGTCCTGCAGCTCAAATGAAGGCAGGCGGTCAGCAAGTGTGGCTCTTGCTTTCGCCAAGTTTGATGATGCTTCCATTATGAATTGGTCAGCCTGATTCCTCTGTATCGCATCCTTGTCGAATTGGCTGAATTTGTACTCCCATGTGTAGTAGCTCATCGCAGAGGAGACGTAATCGCCAAGCGAACCGTATTGATGTGGATGCATCAAACCGATCATATGTCCGCTTTCGTGAATTATCACTTGAGTGAAGCCAATTCCCTTATTCAGTTGAGGCGGGTCAACTTCATTTCCCATTGCAAAGTCTGAATGTGACAGACCGATGATTGCGATGTCTCCAAGCGAGATTCCATACAGATCTCTGTTCAGGGTGGGATCCTCCATGACATACCATTTGTAGGTGTAACCGAAATGGTAGCCTCCAGAGAATGCGAAAGCGAACAATGGAATTGTGAACTCTCTTTCATCGCGACGATAGTCAGGCACAAAGGTCTTCAGATGCGACTGAAGGTAACTGTATACGGACCGCAAGTCAACGTACGGGCTTCCTCCAGAGTCCGCGCCAGCATAAGTATACTTGACGATCTGTTCCTGAAGTTCAGGATAGTCTGACACACTCTTGATCCTTATGGAAGTTTCCACTCTGGAATATGGGAAGAGTTGTTCAAAGGCTTCTCCGATCCATTCGCCGTTAACAGTAGACCTCAGAGTAACCTCTTTTCTTTCATCATCAGTTCGGTTGTCTAGGATGTAAGCTACGATTCTATATCGACCACTGTAGCTTGGGCTGTAGACGAACTGGGGGATAGCGAAGTTCTTGACGGCTTCTCCAATGTAGTCGGCTATGTACTCTGACAGCCATCGTTTTCCAAACTGCGTGTAGAGGTCGATGTTGAAAACCTTCAATGCCACTTGAAGGGGCACATATGGAACGTCTGATTGACTTATCCAGGTCCAGAATTCTGGTCCGGCACTTAGATCCAAGTACCATAACCTATGAGCTCCACCCCATGCAACAGAAAATTCCCTGTACCGGGGTCTATAGTCCCGATCCCAATCCTGATAGTAGATGCTGTAATAGTGCGGGGTTGGGGGAGAAGACTTGGGATCATCCATCTGTTCAAATGTTGTCGATTGAATATCGGTCAGATTCGAGATGATGAATGTGTATCCACTCTCGGGGAGACCGCCATAATCTGCGTTGTTATCATAAAGCCATTGTTCAACCATGTTCGCGTCAAAGAACATGTTGTATGTGAACATGTCCCACCATGGATTATAGGTCGGCCCCTCGCGACCAATCTCCTTGAGATAAGACACAAATCGGTCCTTAAAGCTCGGTTCCGCAAAGACGAACTCATACTTCAGGTCGAAGAATACACCAGTATTATTGTCACCAACAATTATGGTGTTTGTCTGTCTATCCGGCAAGTTCTCTTTCCACATCATATACTTTGTTTCAAGCACATCTGAATTCAAGCCAATGAATACGACTTTAATCGTCATGGGAATAGTTCTTCTAGAATTGAAACCTGTCCAAGTTTCGTTTGCTGAAGCACCGAAACCAGCGAAGTTCGGTGCCAGCGAGAGAATGGTCAATGCTATGAGAATCCACGCTAATCTTCTCAACTGTAATCCCTTAGCGACGCGTCTACTCGTACCTGCGAACCTATTTCAACGTTTATGGCTCAAACAACGAAGTTTCATCGTTATATAGAGGACAAAGAAAGCAATTATAGGGAAAGTGCTTCGAGATGAGGCGTTCCAATTTTCGAAAGACAATATTCACAGTTCCTGTTGTTCTGACAATACTGGCAATCTCAATAGGTGCTATCAGCTCATACCCAGTTCGTGCAGATCCGGGGTCATATACCGTTTCATTCATTACCGATGGTCTCCCCTCATTCTACTCCATAGGAGTCTGGGTTGACGGCGCCTACAATGCTACGATCCACGGTGGACAAACGTGGGGACCCTACTATGTGAGCGACGCGACATCGCACACGATAACCGTAAGCGGTTATGCTCCGGATGGTTATCCATACTATTCTGGCTATCCATGGTATTCCGGGTATAGTTGGGTTGCATTCTACTGCCCCGACAACTCTTGGTCCTTTTCGAGCGAGGGATCACATACATTCTACTATGTGACCCTGTTTTATCTTCAGGTTCAATCCGAGCACGGTTATGCCTCAGGAACAGGATGGTACGCAGCTGGGGCTTGGGCTCGGATCTCAGCCAAGGATATCGTTCCAGGAGCAACGGGAACACAGTACAGATTCGACTCATGGTCTGGGGCAGTGTTCTCTCTAGATCCACACCAGGCTGCAAACTCGGTGCTTATGGATAGTCCAAAAACCATCACAGTGAATTGGGTTACCCAGTACAAGCTAACCGTCAGTTCGCCTTATGGCAATCCAGTGGGAGATAGCTGGTACGATGCAGGAGCTTCGGCAAGCGCCTCTGTCACGACCCCGGTCGATGCTGGTGCAGGTACGAGATACATATTCACTGGCTGGACTGGAGATTTGACCTCTGCATCGCCAACAGTTACAATTGCTATGAACGCTCCCCACTCATTGACGGCCAACTGGAAGACCCAGTACTATCTGACTATCAATGCAAATGAGGGAACAGTCGATCATACTAGCGATTGGTTTGACGAGGATTCATCCGTAACCATCAGCGCATCATCTGTCTCAAACGAGATTACGAACAAGTCTCGTCTAAGCTTCAAAGGATGGAGTGGAGACGTTACCTCAACATCCTTGAGTGTAACAATTTTCATGGATGCGCCGAAGACTCTTACCGCCAAGTGGGATGCCCAGTACTACCTACGCGTCATATCTCTGTATGGAACGGCTACAGGTGAGGGCTGGTACAATGCCGGATCAACCGCCAGCTTCTCAGTAAGTCCAACAAATGTTCCAATCGATATCTGGGGATACTTGGGGGCAAAACATGTCTTTTCATCTTGGACCGGAGATTCAACTGCGACGTCTTCAACATCCACCATCATCATGGATGGGCCCAAAACCATCACTGCGGTCTGGAAAGACGACTATGTGTGGACATATGCGGCTGCGTCTGTTTTCACAGGCGTCGCTGTTTTCGGAGCTGCTGTTTGGAAACGATCCGCGATAACTCCTCACATTAGACCCTTCGTGAGAAGGCTGTATAGGAAGAAAGGATCTGGTGTGGGCAGCGAACCAACTCTGAAATCGACACCCAACCCAGTCTCTACAGCTGGGCTGGTTAGGGCATGCCCAAGATGTAGAACTGAACTCGCGGAGAAAGCAGAATACTGCACAGAGTGTGGAGAAAAACTCGTTTAGACCGCTCGCCAGAAAGTCCTGTATCGGTACATCGCTGGTTCTGGCGGAAGCCATATGGTCATCCTCTTCTTGTGCAAACATTGAATTATATATTCCAGATCATAGTACGAAGCGGGATAGAGGAGCGCAGGGTTATGCCTTACTACTGTGTAGAATGTGGCGGAGAACTCTCATACGATATGTCGCTTAAGCAATACAGCTGCAAGAGTTGCGGTCTGACATTTACATTCCAACAGATTGTTGAAGCAAAGGAGAAGATGCTCGACGACAGAGCGAGTGAAGACGAGAAGAAGAAGAGACAGAAAGAGTACCTCAAATGGTGGCTTTCGAAGAAGTAGGCTTCAGAAATCCATCAATTCAACTTCACCATATACAGTCGAACTTCTTTGCATAGGAAACGAATTGCTCATCGGCAAGATAGCCAACACAAACGCACGATGGCTTGCAGATCGGATAGTAAGATTAGGTGCAAAAGTCTCTAGAGAGACTACAGTCGGAGATAACGTCGGTGAGATCGCTTCTGCGATTATGGACGCGGAGAAGAGAAAACCGGACCTGATAATCACGTCTGGAGGACTTGGACCTACACATGACGACATGACGTTGAAAGGGGTGGCGAGAGCCACACGCCATCCGCTTCAACTCAACTCGACAGCGCTTCAACTCATGAGGCAGCACTATCGCAAACTTGCTCCCAATGTAACGATTCACCTTAACAAGCCAAGACTCAAGATGGCTTGTCTTCCAATCGGATCAAAACCAATTAAGAATCCCGCAGGAAG
>CAZJUU010000077.1:0-7134 GCA_964549295.1 uncultured Candidatus Bathyarchaeia archaeon | reverse complement strand
TGCGCAGGCAGAGAAGGAGTCTTCCATGGAATGCTCACGTATGTGTTGCAGAACATTGATGGACAGATAGAAGGCACCCACAGCATCTCGGCTGGCTTGGACTATCCTGCAGTTGGACCGGAGCATAGTCTACTCAAGATGATGAAGAGGGCACACTATGTGACTGCGACTGACGGCGAGACATTAGATGCATTCCGAGCCCTTTCGGAAACAGAAGGAATAATGCCTGCCTTGGAATCTGCGCATGCCTTAGCTTACGCGACCAAACTGGCCAAGATGATGCCGAGAAACCAGTCGATGGTGGTTACATTGTCGGGACGTGGAGACAAGGACGTTCAGATAGTTGGCAGACAGTTAGGTGTATCTCTTTGAGCAGAATCGAAGCGACTTTCAACCAGCTTAGTGGCCGTGAGGCCGCTTTGATCACGTACATGATGGGAGGTTATCCGACATTCGAACGGTCCATCGACATAGCAAACACACTTGTTGATGGAGGCTCAGACATAATTGAAGTCGGTATTCCCTTCTCGGATCCAATCGCTGACGGACCAATCATTCAATCAGCGGCAAAGACATCTCTCGAGAACGGAATGACCCTCAAAAAGGTTATGAGGCTTTGCAAAAAGGTGCGAGAGAAGCACTCTACACCAATCGTTCTGATGGGATACCTGAATCCAATCTATCAGATGGGATACGAACATTTCTTCGAAGAAGCCAAAGCTTGCGAAGTAGATGGCGTCATAATTCCTGATTTGCCACTAGAAGAGTCGGAAATCTTCAGGACGATTGCACGCGAAAACAGAATAGACGTTATTATGCTAGCTGCACCTTCCACCTCTCTGGATAGACTCAGAAGAATAGCGTCTCAGACATCAGGATTCCTTTACTTGGTTTCGGTCTACGGTGTCACTGGACCAAGACAGAGGATCTCCAACAATTCTCTTGGGTACATTAGAAGTGCCGTTCGCACAGTTTCAAATAGGGTTCGACTATGTGTCGGGTTCGGTGTGTCAAAAACAGAACAAATCGAACAAATTGCCAGAACCGGAGTCGATGGTGTTGTCGTCGGAAGCTATTTGATAAGTGAACTCTCGAAATCAATGTACTCAAGGAATGCGTTGAGAAAACTCGAAGCCAACACACGACGGCTAAAGAAAGCCACGGTTTCACATTAGTGAGAGACGGGAGAAAATAATCGTTGTATTCATTCACAAATGTCCGCTATTTTTGCATCAGTAAGCCTCACTATGTCGTGCGGGGCGATCTCGACGAGAAAATTCGAGGCACCATCGCCGCCATATACGCTGCCTTGACCCATGACATTGTTGTCAACCACGGTCAGTATCTTGCGCTTGTGACCAATGGGAGGCATGACACCAACTTCGAAACCAGTGAAGTTTCTGGTTGCCTCTGGATCTGCAATCCTAATCTTCGATGCTCCAACAATTGCAGATAGTTTTCTCTTGTCAACTCGTTTATCTCCTGTCAATATGGCTATCACAGGTGAATTCTTTTCATCGGTGAAAACGATCGTCTTTATGATCGTTTGAAGTGGGACGTGAAGCTGAAGAGCTGCATCTTGACAAGTTCTAGTTGATCCCTCGACAGAATGAATCTTGAAATCCACGCCGCAGGTCCTCAGATAGTCTTCGACACCTTCAGTCAAGATCCTCTCTCCATATCCATAGAAATCATGCATGACATGGAATCTTACTAATATATGTGTTCAAACCTTGAAGTCGTCCAGAATCTTGTCGAATTCTCTCGTGTTATGATACTGATCTGCCAATGGCATTTCCATAATCCTGGGGTTATGATCCTCGTAAGTAGATCTTTCTTCTCTGTATATTACGCCTAAGGGAATCTTCTCTCCCCACTCCATCGCCTTCTGGAACGCTGCCACTCGATCTCTTGGATTGTATGAACTGTCAAGCTTGTAGATTCTGCTTCCATACCATTGATATGTATTCACACGGTTGAATGTGACACATGGTTGGAGTACATCGATCAAACTGAATCCCTTATTCGCTATTCCCTGAGTGATCAGGTCTGCCAAATGTTCTACGTTGCCTGAATAACCGCGTGCTACGAAGGAAGCTCCAAGAGCTATCGCCAACGCCATTGAGTTAAGCGGTTTTGAGAATGCGCCTAATGGCGTGGTTTTGGTTACAAAACCTTCTTCGCTTGTTGGAGAGGCCTGTCCTTTTGTAAGACCGTACACTTGATTGTCGTGCACGATGAAAGTGATATCAACGTTTCTTCTGATAGCGTGAATAAGATGGTTGCCTCCTTCACCGTAGGCTTCACCGTCTCCACCTTCCGCTATCACTGTCAACTTGGGGTTGACTATTCGCGCGGCGGTTGCAACAGGCAGTATTCTTCCATGGAGACCGTCAAAATAGTTCACACGCATGTATTGTGGCAATTTGCTTGCTTGGCCGATGCCTGAAATCATTAGTACCTGATGTGGATCTAGGTTCAATTTCGCAAGGGCTTTCTTAACCGCGGGCAATATGCCGAAGTTTCCACATCCAGGACACCAAGCTGTCTCGCCTGGAAAATCATAATCTCTCAGTGTAACCATTGCCATCACCTGACTTTTTCAAACTCTTGTACGATGTAACTTGGAGTCATTGGTCTTCCATCGAATCGCAGAATCTTCGCACCAATCTCTATGCTTGTTTCAGCTCTTATCAGATGAGCCATCTGTCCGGTTGCGTTGCTTTCTACAGACACCATTAGCTTAGCCTTCCTCAATTCTTCAATAACGGGTTGAGCTGGAAACGGCCAGATTTGGCTGAAGTGCATCATCCTGACTTTTCGGCCTTGGTCGAGAAGGATCTCAGTTGCTTCTTTCAGTGGTCCGTAAGTTGATCCCCAGCCGATTAGTACCGTTTCAGCTTCTGCTGGACCGTACACATAAGGCGGTTCAACTTCATTTCGCAAAAGTTCAAACTTCTTCAGACGTTTCCTCACGTTCGCCATTCTCACCTCTGCAACTTCAGTAATGCGGCCATCTTCCGTATGCTCGTCACTGTCAGTGGTCACAAAACCTCCAACTGCACCCGGTACCAGTCTAGGCGAGATTCCTGTGTTTGTAATCAAGTGTCTCTTGTATTCGCCTCGCGCATCAGGATTCCATTCCTTGAAGAACTCGCCTCTGTCAATTGTAATTCTTGAGGTATCGAACCTCTCGGTTGTGAAGTAGGAGTCTGAGAAGTACTGGTCTGAGAGTATGAATGCCGGAATCTGGTATCTGTCTGCCAAGTTGAAGGCTTTCGAAGTCAAGTAAAACGCTTGTTCGGGAGTTCCTGGTGCAAAGACGACTCTTGGGAATTCGCCGTGTGCAGCATGAATGATAAATTCAAGCTCGGCTTGTTCGGTTCGGGTTGGAAACCCTGTCGCGGGTCCTGGTCTCTGACAGACAATCACGACTACAGGCGTCTCTGTCATGCCTGAAAGGCTTATTCCTTCAACCATGAGTGAAAAACCTCCACCAGATGTTGCCACCATGGATCTGACTCCGGCAAACGAGGCTCCTATCGCCATGTTAATCGCGGCGATCTCATCTTCCGCTTGCTCGAAAACCACCCTGTAATCTTTCATTTTTGACGCGAAAAATTGTTGAATGGGGGTGGAGGGGCTCATTGGATAACTGGACATAAATTTGCATCCAGAGATCAACGCGCTGGACGCCAGTGCCTCATTTCCGTTAATCAGTAACCGATTGGAAGATAGTGTGTCGCTCTGTACCGCATAACTGAATTTTGAATTCGGATGCGCAGTAACGTAGTCATAGCCTGCTTTGGCAGCATCGATATTCTGTTGAACAACATCGGAGCCTTTCGCTCTGAAAACATCATCTAGAACAAGTTTGAGAATGCTGAAATCGTATCTTACTAGGCTAAGCATGGCTCCGACGGACACCGAATTGACCATGATTTTCTTTCCAGTCTTTTCGTTTGCCAACCTCTCGAAGGGAACTCTTAGTAGATTTCCACTCGTGTCTGATATCTTGATTTTCTCTCCGTCAAAAATTATGACGCCATTCTGAACCAGTTCTGTTCTGTGTTCCACTACGCCTCTTTCGTCCAGAGCGACTATCAAATGAACCTGATTAGACGCAGCATTCACTGGTTTGTCGCTAGCACGGACTTGAAAGAAATTGTGTCCGCCTCTGATTCTCGACTCGTTGTCTTGATTTGCGAAGACATAGAGACCGCTTCTTGCAAGGCTTTTGGCGAGAACATAGCCTATCGCCTGTAGACCTTGACCTGCTTCTCCAGCTATCTTGAAAGAAATATCTGTTTCCAATCTAGATCAGCGAAAAATATGACGCGCCGAATTATTTCAACGCTCTCGTTTTCGATCTAAACACTTGGGCAGATTATTATATTGATTCTTGAAAGTTTGTTTGACAGATATTACGGGTCAACTTGATTGGTTCAAAACTGCGAAAATAGATACGATCGATCCCACGATAACGGGTCGATCATGAGGTTGCCGACGCGATTGACAGATCTATTTTTCTCAGAGTCGGTAGGCGGACGATGTGGATGGTGACACCGATAGCGATCATGATCAAAATGACTCTGACTACCAAAATACTGACTGCGAAGACTGCTGAAGAGCCTATTGTTGCCCACAGAGCAACCAGGGATATTGCCTTAACTTTTGTCGGAACTCCTTTTCCTTCTCGATAACTCCTAATGTAACTTCCAAACACTTTGTTGCTAAGAAGCCAGTCATGCATTCTCTTGGAGCCTTTGAAATAACATGCGGCTGAAAGCAACAAGAAAGGAGTGGTAGGCAACAGTGGCAGGAATATTCCAATTACCCCAAGCGCAAGGAAGAAGGTGCCAGCAACAGTCCACAGTGCTCTAGAGAATCTTTGTGAATCTTTTGGGTCCTTGGTCAATATATCACCGGACCGTCTGTCGATGCCTATGTCACAGTATTAAGTTGTCCGATCTCCACGAGTACTCTAACCAACAAGAACGATTCAATGCGATGGAGTAGGGTCTACTGCTGGGCGCATGAGACATTGCAACCTGCGTCGCAAGAGGTTCGAGGACTATTCCTTAACTGGTATGGTGAGCGTTGATCTAATTCGATCAACTCTGCGTAGTGAAGCGACGGCTTCTTTGAGCTTGTCCATTGTTTCAGCTTCAAGCTTGACCAGAAGGTCATAAACTCCGTAGGCCATGTATGCTTCCTTGACACTATTGATTTTTTTCAGTGCATTCAGAACCTCACGTTCAGCCCCAACCTCTGCATTTATCATCACAAACGCCATGGCCATTGTCTATGCACCTCTAGTTTGATCTGCTGCTACGGCTAAAATATCTAATCCCAAATGTAGACTTGGAATTGGACGTAGCATAGGCACGAACGCGAAAAAAGGCTCTACGATTTGTGTCAACATGTTTTGGAGAGATACGCTATTTGTTGAATTGAGAGAAATATCTCAGTAGACAAACTATGCGACAAAAAGATGGAAATGGGAAGAGAAGCTTTTGTTTTGGTGCTAGATTTTCAGCGAGAATAGTTTCGGTTATCAACGCGTCTATTTCATCGTGATTACGTATATTGCTGAGATTTTGACAAGTTGTGGAATTATCTAGAATTCAAGTTTTTGCGCATGAAGAATAATCTGATATTTTACATTACTAGTTCATTCTATCGGCGTGTCGTCCCTGTTTCCCCATTCTTCCCATGAACTATCGTACATTCTAGCTTCATATCCCAAAAGGCGCATGGTGAAATATGAAAGGGCAGCTCTATGTCCGCTTTGACAGTATGTAACAACTTCTTTATTGTTTGTTAATCCAGCAGCGTCATACATTTTGAGCAAGTCTTCTGCTGATCTGAATGTTCCATCCGGGTTAAGGTTCCTCTTCCATTCAATGTTCACAGCGCCCGGAATGTGTCCTCCTCTTTTCGCCCTAAGATCAATACCTTTGTATTCCAGCTCAGACCTCGCATCTAGAAAGAGCACTCGTGGATTTTCTAAGTTTTCGAGAATATAGTTTCGTGTTGCCAAGAGTTCTGGTCGAACCGTTGCCTTGTAGACTGTTCTATCATAAGTCGGAGTCAGGTTTGTAGATGGATTTCCCTCGCTTGTCCATTTACTCCATCCACCATTCATTATCCTAACGTCTTTGTGCCCATAATACTCCAGTGTCCAAAAAACAAGCGAAGCGTCCAGACTATCACCCTCATCATATATCACAACTGCAGCATCCTGTGCAATACCCAGTTCCCCAAGCATCAATTCAACAGATTCCTTTGGCGCCACATTCCTTATTCCGTCAACAGTTGTTCGCAGATCGTCAAAATACAGGTTAACAGCATTTTCAACATGGCCTTGATCATACTGGTCTTTGGCTCTAACATCAATTATCCTTAAACTCGGATCATCCAAATGATCGAGAACCCATTGATTATTCACTAGCAACCATGCATTAGCGTAACCCTCAGAAATCGAGGTCTCATGTCTACTGTAGAAAAGATAACTTCCAATAGACACTAGAACAATTGCGATGGCCAAGATAGAGGCAACTCTTCTATTCAGCAATATTGGTAATCACTCTCGAGAAATCACATTTTTCAATCTTGACGTGTTCAAGATTGATGTGCAGGATCGAGACACTTAACGGTATGGCTTGACAGCGGTCTCTCCATGCATTATCTGTTCTGTTATGTTCGAATTTTTGGACCAAAGTATATCTGAAGCATTTTTTCAGTGGAATATTATCAGAGCTTCGTCGGCCTTTCCAGGAAAGGTGGCTGACTAGACGATACTCCTGCGATTCCACGAGTCATATTGTTCATGTAAATTCTACATAATCCGAACTTGTCTGTGGGTCATTTCGTAGGTAGACGATTCCCGCTATGTTTTGTTCTGTTGTGATAAGGGATTTCAGAGGCTATGCCATGGAGTTGGAGCGTGTTGAAGGAATGTAATTCAGATCTAAGTCCAGGCGAAGAGTCTCACATACTCATTGCATGAAAATCCAGTTTTGCCTATGTCTATATTGTCAAGAAATAAGCTCCTGTACACTGCTCACGATCGCTGGCGATCGGAGCCGAATAATAGCTCCAGATGGAGAGATCGAAGCTGAGGCACCATAC
>CAZJUU010000076.1:0-7311 GCA_964549295.1 uncultured Candidatus Bathyarchaeia archaeon | reverse complement strand
CCTATTACCGCGAAGAAGATTGGTGAGAAAATGTGTCCGATTTTGTCAATGTATTCCCTGACACGTGCCAAAACCTTTGACTCCGCTATTGCCATTCCCGCAGAGAAAGCACCAACAATCGGGTGTAAACCGATTACAGCGGAAAGAGCCGCGCTTCCAAAACACAGTCCAGTTGCCGCTATCTCAATCGTTCCTCTAACATTCCATCTTCTTGAATAAGTTGCCACCCTTGATCCAACATATACCACGGAAAGAAGAAGTGCAAGCCAGAGTCCAAGAGTACGTGCCAGTACCCAAGCCGTCTCCGTAATAGACGGAACAACTCCTTCAGTTATGATTGAAACAACAATTGAGAGCACTATCAATCCAAGTACGTCATCAATAACAGCCGCATTGATCATCAGTCTGCCTTCTGTCAAGTTTAATGCGCCAAGCTCCTCTAGGGTTCGCATTGTTATTGCAATGCTTGTCGCCGTCAGGGCTGCGGCAACGATGAGCGCCCCCGCAAAGTCAGTCGGAGGAAGAGGGATAGCTAGAGTAAGGTAAAGCCCAAGCAAGAACGGAACGACAACGCCCGAGGCGCCTATTACAAATGATTTCCCTCCAACGGCTCTAAACTGGGCGAAGCCGACTTCGAGCCCAGCAATGAACAGTATTAGAATGGCTCCTATTTCTCCAAAGGCCAGCACGTGCTCATTGAAAGCGACTAAAGGTTCTCCATGGATCTGAAGTGACCCAAATGCAAATGGACCGAGAATAATCCCAGCAAAAAGTTCTCCTAACACTTCAGGCATATCGAGCCGCTGCATCACTCCCCCGAGAATCTTCGCGAAAGCAACGAGTATACTGATGTCAACAATGGCGCGAATGATTGGATCGAAATGCACCATACACTTACATCCAGTTTGATATGGATCTTGATCTATCGACTCCTGATCGTGAGGAAATACAGGACGTAATCTTCAGTTCCGTTGCAGCGATGCAGATCCCCTAGTCCATTCTACTGATATTTTCCGCCGCAGCGACCAGTTCATTCGAGAGTCAGCGACATCCACAATTTGCTGACCATAGTCTCTGGATCTCGGGCATGTCTAAATGCGAACGACGATCTTCCACGTAGTTCGAGTTCAACGTCCAATGGTCCATTGATTCAGCTGTTACCGTATATAATGTTCTCTGAATTGTCAGAGCCCTATTTTGTAAGCAAATCAGTTTTGTTTGTGGCTTACTGCAGTGCAGCTCTGAACCCATTGAATACGTCTTTCGCTGACTGAATTAGCAGATGCTTGACCTGAACGGGAGTTTGCATCTTTTCGAGGCGGCCGATTCTGAAGTATGTTGGAGGGTGAGGATCCCACATCAACCAAGCCATAACCCGTGATTGTGGAGCCCTTTCCAGCTGGAGCCTTCGGAACCCAATCTTGCGCAGAGCCTCTGCTAAGACCTCCGGTTCTCCCATTACGACAGCTGAATAGAGATCAGCGCGAGCTTCAAAGAATTTTGCGATGAAATAGACGATTCCCATGGCTACTATGAGATAGAGAAATGGGGAAAACATCATTATGGGGAGAAACGCGTACAATCGCAGTAGATATTCCATAGACATTAGTGAAAAAAGCCATAGGGAGTCCCGTCCCTTTAGATGCCCCATCTCGTGTCCTACGACATTGAGTATTTCGTCATCTTCCAGCTGAACAAGCAAACCTGTGGTTATCAGCACTGTTCCATAGCTTGGGCTTGGTCCCGTGGCAGCTGCGTTTGGCAACATCGTGTTTGAGATGACTATTTTCGGTGTAGGCAGTCCGAACTTCTCTGCGGCCCGCTTCACAATATCGTACACGTTCACTTTTTTTGTAGACATCCTTTCGGGGTCACATTCGAATCCATATTTCGAAAAAATCTTGCCAGCAATTTCACATGTTGGTTCCATTCCTTTGGAAAAGGTTCTCTGGTAGATCTCCACTTTCATCTGTCTTACAAGATCCTTGCCATACTTCTTGAGGAACCCCACGTGGTGATCTGTAGGGAGATGATACTGCAACAAATGTACAATCGGATTCTTGGAATCTATCCTCCAGTTACCAAATTTCAGAACAATCTTGTCAGCAAAAATTACGGTAACAAATTGGAACCCGATTATGACAACCGGAGCGTACCATCCTAGAAAAGCGAATAGAACTATGCTCAGCGCAATCGAGATTATGTACATGACTATCATATTGCTTCGAAAGAGTTTGTCCATCGATCGTTTCTTCATGCTGGGCATAGTCTCTGGAATTATCTTCTCTCCTTCAACCCACGCGAAGTACAAGGTGGTCTTTCTGACTTGTTCCTCGTATAGTTGAACCGTGATAAAGAGATCCTCCTTCAACCTCTCCAGATTTTCTTGCTGAACCAATTCGCTACTCGGTCGCATCTCGACCAGGATTGGCTTCTGAGCCTTCACGTCAACATCGATCCACCAACGCCCTTCTGGATCGATAGCCCGAAAAGAGAGAATACTCTGATTGTCGGTCTTGCCTTTGTAGGTATATCGAAGCACCTCCGGATGAGGCAGCACATAGTACTGGTGTATGAAGCTCAATAGGTCTGTGAGGTCTGCAACAGACACTTCGGTGTCGATGGTGAAGGTTGTTTTCTGCATCTTAGACATTCATACAACTACCCTCCCTCTGTTAAGACTTGTGACTTACGTGGTATTCCTGCGAGTAGTCAATATCATCTGGTTTGGTGGCATCGCAGAGACATAGCAGCACGAAAGCGGAAAGATAGTCTGTTGTATATCAAGGAATTTTCACATTTTCTGGTCAAATCTCTTTTATTCGATCTACCGAGTTGATCGCTAGATCTGAAGATGGTGAAAATCGGTTCAAGTCTGCACAGGATAGAAAGCAGCGTCACAAAACCTACAAACGCTCACGTGATCTCCTTCTTCGGCACAATCTTGTTCTTGTACGTAGCTTTGTCGGTCGCAAAACTTCCTGGTAGCCAAATGATCTCTATTCTTGTCTTCACATCAACCGTGGCTGGCACACTGTTGTTTTGGAATTTCAGACTAGTCTTCGCGCTTGGAGGTGTTGGTGTCTTGATGGCATCGAGGATCCTGAGCCTCGATCTCATGATTGACTACATGAGTCTGGATGTTGTTGTGTTCCTCGTTTCAATGATGATAATCGTTGAGACGATGGAAAGAACCGGAATATTTCATGCAATAGGTGACTATCTGGTGAGAATTTCGAATCACAGCCCGAGAAGGTTGATTGTGTCATTCATGCTCTTATCCGCACTACTTGCAGCAATGATAGATGAGGTTACGGCAATCCTAATCATCGGAACAGTGATCATCGAAACATGTCAGAGTCTGAAACTACGGTTGAAACCGTTCATGCTGTCCTCGGTCTTCGCGATCAACATTGGTAGCGCTGCGACTGTTCTTGGAAATCCGGTTGGAGTACTGATAGCCTTCAAGGCTGGACTATCGTTTGAAGACTTCTTGTACTGGGCAACTCCTGTAGCTCTTGTATCGCTTATTGCCACAATCCTGATTGCATTGGCCTATTTTCGCAGAGAACTGATTTCTTCTGATAATAGTGTGAGTTTACCAGGTCATAGTCAACCCGTTTGGAATAGAGATCGAAAGAGCTTGCTTTCACTTGGTCTTTTCCTTGGAACTCTGGTTCTCATTAGTCTGCACGTAAGATTGGAGAGTTTCCTCAACCTCGAGAAAAACACTCTGCTACTAGCCATTCCGTTCATGGCCGCTGCACTCGCGTTGGCCATAGAACATAAGGAGGCGAAGCAGGTTGTCGAAAGTGGAGTGGATTGGTGGACGCTACTGTTCTTCATGTTTCTTTTCGCGAAGACTGCGACACTCGAAGAGACTGGCGTAATACATCTCGTGGCCAATAACATTGTTGAGATCGCTGGCCAAAACGAGCTATTGCTCTCTTCGATCTTGACCTGGCCAATGATGTTCCTCTCTGGAACCATAGATAATGTTCCGTTGATAGCCGCTTTGATTCCTGTCGTTTATGCTATAGAGCAAAGTGGTATAGTGGTCTATCCCTATTGGTGGACGATACTCTTTGTAGGTTGTTTTGGCGGCAACATGACTCTGGTGGGATCAACAGCGAACGTCGTAGCATTGGGACTAATGGAGAAGAAGGTTGGATCGAGCATAAACTTCATGGAATGGTTCAAGGTCGGCTTCATTGTCTGCATTGTGACGCTGGCGATCGCTCAATCACTGATACTGATTCTGCAACCGTATCCGATATGATGAGTTCAACATTGCGCAACTAGGGGATTAGCATTCTCATGTAAATCTCTTATGCCAGAATTCCCATTTTTTGTCTAGAATAATTTAAGAGCGCACGCGACGTAGCAGGTACGGAGTCACTGCTATGCCTTCTGGAAAGCTTTCTGAGGGCAAAACGAAGATTATAGAACCAACTGATGATCCGAACCAGGTAATCTTGTACTTCAAGGACGACGTCACTGGTGGCGACGGAGCAAAGCATGACATACTGGTTGGAAAGGGTCGAGTAAACGCCGCGATTACAGTCCGCCTTTTCAGGCTCCTTGAAGAGAACGGAATCCGAACGTGTTTTGTCAAACAGATATCCCCAAACCAGCTTGTGGCCAAGAAATTGAAGATGATCCCCCTTGAAATTGTATGCAGAATCATGGCCGCCGGCCATCTTGTAGGTTTGGGAAAATACTTCCAATACCGCCAGAAGCTCAACCCTCCAGTTGTGGAGTTCTACCTGAAGGATGATGCTCTGCATGATCCGATGTTAAATCGTTATCACATCAGAGCCCTAGGTTTGGCAAGAGATCAGGAAATTTCTGAGATGGAAGATGCGACACTTGGAGCAGCGAATGTTCTTGAGAAGTTCCTCTCAGAAAGAGGTATGCTAATCGCTGATTTCAAACTCGAGTTTGGAAGAGACAGCAAAGGAAAACTCATCATCGGAGATGAGTTGAGCCCCGATTCAATGAGATTATGGGACAAGAACACATTCGAGGTTCTCGATAAAGATCGTTTCAGGAAAGATATGCCCAATATTATGGAACTTGCCTATCTCGAACCTCTTAAGAGGATCTGTGGTGAGGACGTTGTACCTAGTTGAGATTGTAATCGGAAACAAGCCTCAGGCAAAGGATCCTGAGGGACAGACCATAATGAAGGACCTTATGCACAAAAGCGGCTACGATTGCATTAAGGAGGTTCGCACTGGAAAACTGCTCAAGGTTCAGATCGAGGCGAACAGCGAGGAAGAGGCGAGAGAGAAGGTCTTCGCCATGTGCAACGATCTGAGAATCTTCAACCCTGTAGCACACTCGTGCAAGATCGAAGTTAGGGGCAAGACATGAAAGTAGCCGTTATTCAGTTCCCCGGAAGCAACTGCGACCTCGACACGCTACATGTGCTTAGAGACGTAGTCGGAGTTGATGCCGACCTCATTTGGCACAAGAGATTCAAAGACTCTAATTATGATGCCGCAGTTCTACCTGGCGGTTTCAGTTACGGCGATCATCTGAGGGCAGGAATCATTGCAGCGTACTCACCCGCGATGGCTTCAGTAAAGGAGATGGCAAAGCAGAATAAGCCGATTCTCGGAATCTGTAATGGTTTTCAAATCCTTGTGGAATCTTCGCTTCTACCTGGAGCACTTCTAAGAAATTCCAATCTCAAATTCATCTGCAAATGGACAACTCTCAGAGTCGAAACAAGACATTCAGCTTTCACTCAACTCTACCAAAAGGGACAGAGCATTAGAATGCCAATAGCACACAACGAAGGGAGATTCTTCGTTGAGGAAGAGATGTTAGAAGACCTTCACCGACACGACCAGATTGTGTTCAGGTACTCGGGTGAGAATCCGAATGGCGCAATAGATGACGTTGCGGGAATCTGCAATGAGGATAGGAATGTTGTTGGCTTGATGCCTCACCCTGAAAGAGCGAGCGAATCCATTCTAGGATCGGAAGATGGGCGAAAAATGTTCGAGTCGATGTTGAATTGGCTCAAATGAAGTTAGCAGAAGTAGAAGTCACACTGACTAAGGAAGAAGTCGAGTATGCAAGGAAGTATCTTCGAAGAGAACCGAACGCTCTCGAATGGGCCATGATAGACGCTGAATGGAGCGAGCACTGCAGCTACAAGTCATCGAAACCGTATCTGAAGCTGTTGCCCACAAGAGGTAAGAGAGTCATACTCGGTCCCGGATACGATTCCGGTGTGGTAGACGTAGGCGACGGATATGCCTTAACAGCTCATATTGAGAGTCACAACCATCCAAGTGCAATAGACCCATACGGCGGGGCTGCGACGGGAATCGGAGGTGTCGTTAGGGATGTACTGTGCATGGGCACTAGGCCCATAGCGTTCCTCGATTCCCTAAGATTTGGACTAATAGACCAGAGCCCACATTCCAGATGGCTTTTCAAACATGTTGTACGCGGAATCGCAGATTATGGAAACTGCATAGGAGTTCCCACAGTCGCCGGCGAAGTTGAGTTTGACGAATCCTTTGAAAAGAATTGTCTTGTGGACGTTATGGCCATAGGCGTAGGCAAGAGAAACGACATAGTCCTTGCCAAAGCCAGCGAACCCGGAGACTCAGTCATCCTAGTCGGAGGATCGACAGGTCGAGATGGAATTCACGGAGTAACGTTTGCCTCAAGAGTCCTAACAGACAAGAGTGAAGATGATCGGTCAGCTGTGCAGATACCAGATCCGTTCACGAAGAAACTAATTCTAGAGGCGACCCTTGAAGCCACTGCCACCGGCTACGTTCACGGATTGAAAGACCTCGGAGGTGGAGGTCTCACTTGTGGCATATCTGAGATGGCTGATAAGGGAAATACAGGGATACAGATTGATATCTCCAAGGTTCACCTGCGCGAAACAGGCTTGACGCCTACAGAGATCATGATCTCCGAATCTCAGGAGAGAATGGTATTCATCGTAGGCAAAGATCATGAACGAGAAATCTGCGACATCTTCGAAAAGTATGAAATACCATACAGGAAGATTGGGGAAGTCGTCAAAGGGAAACAGATAATCGTAAATGATAAGGAAACAGAACTCGCGCGTCTTCCAACAGAGTTCCTTGCAGAAGCGCCAATAATATGGCGAAAGATGAAGAGACCAAAGAAACTGGTTGGAAAGAGACCGAAGCCGCCAAAAGACCTTGCCAACGTTCTGATGAAGCTACTGGCCTCACCGAATGTCGCAAGTAAAGAATGGGTTTACAGGCAATATGATCATGAGGTGGGCATTAGAACAGTTGTGAAGCCGGGCCA
>CAZJUU010000075.1:0-7331 GCA_964549295.1 uncultured Candidatus Bathyarchaeia archaeon | reverse complement strand
TGACAGACTCGTTTTAGCATTGTTGGATTTATAGCCTTCTTTTTGATGTTCAGCAAAACGCCAGTCCTTGAGTCTGGATCCCCGGCGAGTACTTGACATCGTCACGGTTCCCGACCCCCCTACCCCGGGGTAGGGGGGTCATCTTAATCAGATGCCATGAGCTCACAAGCCAATGTTAAGGGTGTTTGTCTTCTTTGGCCAGACACTGCCAGAAGGTACAACACCCATCCAAGATGTTAAGACTTATTCACGCCACAACATGGGCATCATTACTTCGCACAACTCTCTTTTTTCTCGATACGCTTATATTCTCAGAGCAGTCGTAGTTTGCGCAAAACTCCTCAGATGATGCAAATGTCGCTTAAAGGAAGAGACTTCATAAATTTTCAAGACTTCACCAAGAGTGAGGTGGATAGAATATTCGATCTTACGAAGAAGTATGTTCCCTTGCACCTCAATGGTGAGAAAATTGACGTGGCAAGAGGAAAGGTACTGGGAACATTGTTCTGTGAACCCAGCACAAGAACAAAATTCGCTTTTGAAACTGCGATGCTTCGACTCGGTGGTGACTACATAGGGTGGGCTGGAATTGACGCTACCTCGTACAAGAAGGGAGAGTCGTTTCTAGACGGAATGCGTCAGATGGATCGATTCGTTGATGCTATCTGCCTGAGACATGAAGAGAACGGTGCGCCTGCCGCAACTGCTGAAGTCTGTGAGCATCCCGTTATCAACTGTGGGGACGGAACAAATCAGCACCCAACACAGCCACTACACGAAATGTACGCTATGAAAGAGTACAAAGGAAAACTCAAAGGTTTGAACGTTGTATTCATGGGAGACCTGAAGAACATGCGAGTGGCCCACTCACTCGCCTACGGATTAGCAATGTATGAAGCAAACCAGATTTATGTGTCTCCTCCAGAACTCGCTATGCCTCCAGAGATAGTCAATGACATAAAGAAGAGGTACAATGCAAAGATCACTTTGATGACTCCAGAAGAAGCAATGCCGCAGGCTGACGTGTTGTACGTGATCGCCATGGAGATTAAGAGATTCATACAGGGCGGATTGGGTGAAGAGGGATTCAAGAAGTTCTCAAAATACTATAAGGTCAACATGGAAGCGTTGAAACGATGGCACGTGAAAGACGACCTAGCCATAATCCACTGCCTACCACGTCTTGGTGAACTGGATCCAGACGTTGACCACACCAAATATGATAAGGTCTTTGAAACCTACAACTATGCGATACCTGCAAAGATGGCTCTTTTGGCGTTAACACTAGGGGTTGAGAAGTAGTTTCTTTTCCTTTTTTGTTGATACATAATTGAGATTTCCTTGAAAGAACAACGTTATGATGTGGCATTGTTCAAATGCTAGACGCGATGTTTTGCGACAGTATCGAGATTGAATTGTGCATGAAGGCCGTCATTCGCAACTGATAAATAAGGGCAACACGAGAGGCGGTCTCATTCAAGGTGCTTTGAGGAATTCAGGCGATGAATTCAGACCAAATTTCTCCGAAATCAACCCGTGTGGGTTGGATTGGAACTGGAGTTATGGGAAAATGGATGTGCAAACACGTCATGGAAGCGGGATACAAGGTTACAGTCTTTACCCGAACGAAATCAAAGGCGGAGGAGCTTTTGGCGATGGGTGCTGCATGGGCAGAGTCACCTAGAGACGTTGCGAGCAAGTCGGACCTAACGTTCAGTATGGTCGGTTATCCCAAAGATATTCGAGACACATATTTCGGAGAGAACGGAATCCTCTCAGGAGCCAAAAAGAACTCAATAGTGGTTGACATGACCACGGGCCCTCCCTCTCTAGCTCAGGAAATTTTCGATGAAGCCAAGAAACGAGAAGTCCATGCTGTAGACGCTCCGGTTTCGGGTGGAGACGTGGGCGCTCGGGAAGGCAAACTGTCCATAATGATCGGGGGAGAGAAGGAAATCGCTGAACGTCTCAACACCATCTTCCAACTGATGGGGAAGACCATTAACTACATGGGACCAGCAGGTGCAGGACAACATACCAAGATGTGTAATCAAGTTCTACTTGCGAATACTATGCTTGGAGTTGCAGAGAGTCTTGTCTACGGATACAAAGCAGGATTGAACCTGGAGAAAGTCATAGCTGCGATTGGGAGCGGAGCAGCGGGTGGATGGGCAATCAACAACCTCGGTCCCAAAATGCTTCAAAGGGACTTTGACCCAGGGTTTTTCGTGGAGCATTTTGTGAAAGACCTTGGAATAGCGTTGGAGGAGGCTCGAAGGACAAACCTAGCATTGCCTGGCCTTGCGCTGGTTGACCAATTGTATGTGTCGCTGTTGGCTAATGGAAAGGGAAGACTTGGGACTCAGGCTCTTGCTCTGGCTCTCGAGCAGATGAACAATGTGGAACTTAGAAAATAGGAAAAACCCTGTCTCAATCTAAGTGCGTTAACTGACCTAGCCAGAAACGAAATCGTTGTCCAGCTTGGTGTCAACATCAAGAAGACTGATGGGGAGGGCTTGTTCCTCAATTCTGATATGTCAATTCGTCCGCCAGTTTCAGTGATTCGTCCAGAGCGGATATGCCTTCGTCGACTTGTTCTTCGGTGACTATTAGTGGAGGTCCGATAAGGAGGTGGCTTATCCATCCTAGTAGGAATACTCCACGATTCATGCAGTCGGCTGCGACTTTGTCAACAACCAAGGGTTTACCTGCAATTTTGTCGACTCTTGTGTTGAAAGGTTCCTTTGTTTTCCTATTCTTGACAAGTTCAAGTGCCCAGTAGAGGCCTATTCCCCTTACGTCTCCGATCGATTTGTGCTTCTCTTTGAGTTCGCTGAGTCTCTTCTGCATGTACTGCCCCATTCTCTTTGTCTTATTCAACAGGTCCAGCCTACGATACTCGCCGATCGCGGCTATGACTGGGCTTAGCGTTAGTGGATGAGCCTCATAGGTATGTCCATGTGCAAACATGTGATCCTCGAAATAATCCGCAATCTTGCGAGTAGTAGCTGTTATTCCAAGTGGTACGTATCCTCCAGTGCATCCTTTTGCAGTCGTCAAAATGTCAGGTTTGACATCCCAAAGGTCTACCGCAAACCATTCGCCGGTTCTTCCCCAGGAGTCCATAACTTCGTCAGTGATGAGAAACACGTCATGTTCCTTTGTTATCTCTCGAAGTCGAGGCAAATATTCTTTCACTGGCACCAGTATGCCGTTTGTACCAACAATGGGCTCAAGTATCATAGCTGCAACGTTCCCCTCATTCTTTATCATGTAGTCTACATACTCGGCACATGCCACGTCGCAGCCCGGATATTCTAGATTGAAGGGGCACCTGTAACAGTAACAGTCTGGAGCAAAGATGATGCCTTGTACCTTCGCCGTTGGCTCTGCCAGCCATCTCCTTGGGTCTCCTGTTGCAGCAATGGATGATGCTGTAGCGCCGTGGTAGGAGCTGTAACGCGATATTATCTTGTATTTGGCAGCTTGAGCGAAATACATCCTTGCTATTTTCATAGCAGCTTCATTTGCTTCCGTCCCAGAAGTGGAGTAGAAGTATTTCTCAAGACCTTCAGGCATTACCTCAACCAGAGCCTTGCTCACCCTGGCCCTCACATCAAGCGCGAACCCCGGGCTTATGTATGGCATCTTCCTTGCTTGTTCACAAATGGCCTCGATAACTGCCTTGTTCTTGTGTCCAAGATTGCAGACGATCAGTTGGGATGTGAAGTCAAGAAACCGTTTGCCCTGCGCATTAGTGAAGTAGACGCCTTCAGCATCTGTTATCAGCATCGGTTTCTTCCAAGCTGTTTGATATCTCCAAGTTCCATACGTGTATTTTGATATGATCTCTTCGACGTTTTCCATCAGAATCACATCTAACGGAGTTGATTCACTATTAACTGGCGACTCTCAAGAGCCCTTCTCAGTTATCGTCACAAGATCCTTGATAATGTGACGACCTTTCACGGGTTCAATCGTCATATCGGGTTGGAATGGTGTGGTGCAGACTAGTCTATTCTTGCCATCTATTTCGGCTATGCACCCCAAGCATTTCCCTATTCGGCATGATATGTAATACGCGAGGCTTCCATCAACGTTATCCCGTACGTAGTCTAATGCGTTTCGGACGCTCATGCCCCTAACGTAGGGAACTTCATATGTCTCATAGCGAGGCTCACTGTCCTTCTTTGGATTAAACCTGTACACTCTGATCTTTGCCATCTCTGTCACGTCTTTCACCCCGGAACCCAATATGGAACAACGGTCTTCGAAGGCGGCTTGATCTTGGTTATGACTACTGGCTTGGTTGAAAGTTTCACCTTTCCATCCTGCTGTCGAACTATGATGTTTCTGAGCCAGTTCTTGTTATCGGTCCTGGGATAATCTCTCCTGTACATCGCGCCTCTACTCTCTCTTCGCATGAGGGAGGTGCGTGCAACAATCTCCAAGACCTGAAGCATACTCTCAACCTGCAATGCTCTTACCCATTCAGTGTTGTAGACGGTGTCTTTGGCCGTTACATAGATATTTGGAAGATCTTTTGCCTTCATCTGTTCTATCTCAGTAAGTGCTTTCTCTATGCCTAGGCCATCTCTGACAGGTCCAACATGGGTCAAAGCTAGGTCTTGGATACGTTCTCTAAGTTCAGCAGGTTTTGCTCCTTCCTTACGTTCCATTGGATCATTAACTCTTTTCTGAGCCTGTTCAACTTCCTTCGCGTCAATCTCTGGAGAGCCTATTTTCTTTGCATATTCGGTTGCATACTTGCCCGCTCTTGCTCCCCAAACTACGCATTCAGTGACTGCATTTCCCGATAATCGGTTGGCACCCATGTTTCCACCTATGATTTCACCCGTCGCATACAAGCCAGGAATGTTGGTCGCAGACTTTTCATCGATACGGATTCCTCCGTTCCAGTAGTGGCTTGCCGGAGCTGCTTCAAACCCCCTGTCTTGGAGATCGAATCCATACTCTTTCAGGTCGAAGTTGCCATAATGGTAGTCTCTCCACCATGGCTGCCACTGAGCTGAATAGTCAATCATCTCTCGGGATAGGTGTCTGTAAGAAACGAATATTCCACCATGAGGTCCACCCCTTCCTTCAAGTATCTCCATCATTTGTGCAATGGAGGCCACATCTCTTGTGGTATCTTCCATCCGCTTCGGATCCCATTTCGCCATGAAACGTTCACCATACTTGTTAAGCCACCAACCGTGAAGTACAGTCGACGAGATGTACGGTAAGTCGACTCCCAGCATTCCTAGGGGCCATACTATGCAGGCCGGAAGGAACATTGGAAACTCCATATCAACCAGTTCTGCTCCGATGCGGTAAGCCTGTGCAATGCCATCACCAGTAAGTTCTTCTGGAGCCGTGGTTCTTGGATAAACTCTCATAGCACCTCCAGTAGCCAAGACAACCGCCTTGGACCGGAAGACTCTGAATTCTCCATCTCTAATGCTTAAGCCGACGGCGCCTGCGATTTTGCCATGATCTGTCAAGAGATCTGTGATCATCGTTTCTTCAATGATCTGGATCCCTAGTCTTTTCACTTCGCCTTTGAGCGCTTCAACCATACTTCGTCCAGTGGATATTATTCCACGTGGAAACTTATGACCAGGAGAACGAATGAGGCCTTCAACTTTCATGCCCCAATCTACAAGTTCCTTTACCCTTGGGCCAGCCTCATTGACATGGATCCACACAATTTTCTGATTGTTCATGAATTTGCCCTCTGTCACCATATCATTCATGAATGACAGAGGAGTGTCCTTGGGGTCTCCAGGAAGATCGAACATTTCTTTGGCGTGTAGGCTGCAGACATCAATATCCATATCAGCAGTTAAAGTTGCGCCGCATCTTCCCATAACGCCCTCTGTTACTATGAGCGCGTCTGCGCCCATGTTCTTCGCTTCTATGGCAACGCGAGCGCCCGCTCCCTCGCTACCTACTACAAGCACGTCAGTCGCAATCTTATCCATCATCAGATTCCTCTACAATTTTTGGGTACGTAAATGCTAGGAATAACATAAAAGACTGACGTATGATCGGAAGCCCATCTCAACTTCTTTCTCGAGGCAACTTATCTTCAACCAGTTTTCCGGGCTTTGATCTAGAATACCTTGCAAGAAGAGACTCGCGGACCGAAGATGAGAGCGAGGGTGGGAATGATTGCCTAGCTGTGCAAGAGATTTCTAGACAACAATAAGTAAGAAACCACAACAGACCAAGAATATGGCGCGACAAATCTGTTCAGTCTTTTCAAGATATGGTGTCGAGTATCATCATCAAGCATGTTGCATTTTGAACAGAAAACGTGTGTGAAGAAATGAATTGGTCGACAACTCCAATCAAATCGCATCAAGTCTATGATATTAACGATGCCTGAATCCTCTGGGTCTCCCAAATCAAGATGATAAATGTGGCGAGCCTTGGTAGATTCATCCTCCGTCGATGACAGAAAACAGCATGATGTTATCTCCGTCAGAGATAGGTGTGTCTAGGCCATGTTCATCGCATGATTCTCCGTTAATGTATATTCTGAACCTAGGGTTGAGGCTACCTGTCTCTGTTAGAACCTCTTTCTTCAGCACTCCCGCAGAAACCTTGTCGAGACTCTCAATCAATTCTCTGAGAGTCTTTCCCTTAACATCAACTTCTCTACTGTTCGGTCCAAGAATCATTTGCCAAGGACCCAGTGGGCGAACGCTAACCCTAACCATAAGCACGCCTCAGACTCTGAAAGAGACTTTTCGATGACTTATTCCTTGTTGTCGAGTCTCAGAAGGCGGGTGTCGGTTGATTTCGAATTCGATCGAAATTCAAGGATCGACTGTTCTTGCTCTTTTCCACATTCTCTCGAAAAGAGAATCTACATCGTTGGTGGTGAGTACTCACGGGTTGTACCTCTTGAGGTCATTGAGTATGTTCCTCAGCCAGATGTCCTGGCATTTAGGCAACTTTCGTGTTCCACCTTTGGATTGCAGGCTTGATGAAGCACCACTCCTTGATACTTCGGTGTATCCGCCAAGCGTTCTTAAAGCGGGTCGAACAGTCTTCGGACAATAGGAAGCGGCTCGATAAGATCTGCAATAGAAAAGTTGCAGCCATTAGTTGTTCTGACAGGACACATTCACGAATACAGAGGAACGAAGATTGAAAAGTCCATGATCATAAATTCGGGATCTGAGTATTCAGAAGACATATTGAGCGGAGTCATATGCTCAATGTCGCAGATGAGAAGTCACTGAGCTATCAGTTGACCTCTAGGTTGACACCCTCTATCATCTTTCTTTGTGCACAGTCGATCTGGCAAACCTACGTCCAAG
>CAZJUU010000074.1:0-7398 GCA_964549295.1 uncultured Candidatus Bathyarchaeia archaeon | reverse complement strand
ATTCTACTTGAAGAGATCTTCATCTTCATTGGTGAACGATGGCTCATAAGCATTCATAGCGGCAACAAACAAGTCACTGAGACATTTACGAGAATATCCAGAAAAACCACACGGTACGAAGCTCCGACTCTATTTACTACTTACTTTTTGACATGATTGCCGATGACTATTCTGCAATTCTGAACGATATTGAAGAGAGAATTGCCAGTTTGGAGGAAGAGGTCGAAGAGAATCCGACAAAAGAAATGTTGCATGATATGGACCGTTTGAGAAGAGACCTCATAATCGTCAGAAGGTCCATCTGACCAGCTCTCAGACTTGTAGGAGATATCCTACGAGGAATCTACCCAATTGTCACTGACGAGAACATAGTGTACTTTAGAGACATTCGAGATCATCTTACACAGCTGATCGACCTCGTCGAGATGTATCATGGGAGAGTGAATAGCGTCGGTCAGTTGTATCTCGCGTCAGTAGCCGCCTCAACCAACCAAGTCATGAAAATCTTCACCGTGCTGGCTACGATATTTCTTCCCCCAACGCTGATAGCAAGTATATATGGAATGAACTTCGCCCACATGCCGGAACTTCGTTTGGGACTCGGCTATCCGCTATCACTAGTTCTGATGTTCCTAGTCTCCGTCGTCCCATTAGTATATTTCAAGAAGAAAGGATTCATCTAACGATAGAGTAATTTCCAAACACTGCGATCTGCAACCAAACCTAGTCACAATATTGATTAGAGCCCAGCTTCGAGAATCGATTGGAGTCGACTGTTGTGACATGCTATTTCAGACATCTGAAAGACATCTTCAAGTTAGCGGGAATAGAGGTCAGCAGTGATAACAGAAAGGAGGTTGACAGACTCATTCACGATATGGTTGGCGTGAAGTACAAGGACTGCCCAAGAACTTGGAGAGAAGTAAAGAAGAGAATATCAGAAAATGAGGAACAGTTCATTTCTACATTGAAACAGCTGTCGAGTCAGAGCCAGCACTGAAGGTTCAGACAGTCTCGATAATGATTCCTGAGAGATTTTGAGAAGCTCTCGTGAAGCGAGTGCAAAGAAGTGATGCATTAGTGAAGATTAGGAAGACGGTTGTCGGTAGCTTTCCAAAGTTGGCAAATCAGATCGATGAGGCCTTGAAAAAAGCTATTGATATCCAACTGAGAAGTGGAATAGAGATCGTGTCGGATGGCGAACAACGGGCGGACATGATAGAATACTTTGAGCAGATCCCTGGCATGGCTCGAGGTCTTGGGGAACTTAGGATTCAATCGAAAATCTCTCCCCCTCAAAACCCGTCAGAAATAGTGAAGGTGAAGGATTTTATGCTTGCGAAGGACTACGTCAAAAAGCTTGGAAAAGGAGACGTTGCCATCAAGACGGCTATTACCGGGCCAATCACCCTAGGTGTAACGTGCGCTGCGTCAGGACTGAAGCACTACTCAGGACTAACCGACATCCGACTGTACAGTGACCTCTCAGAAGCCCTTGAGCCAATTCTGATTGAACTTCTTCGGCTTGGCTCGTTCGTTCAACTAGATGAGCCTGGTCTCTCAGCTGGATATATGGCTCCATCCCAAGCCCTCCCAATCATTCATAACCTATTCGATAGAATTGCTGGAGCTAGAACGACGCCTGGAAGCATTAGCATTCATGTCTGTGGAAGCCTCAAGAGATTGCCGAAACTATTCGAAGGGTTGCTTGAATTCAATCTCGATGTGGTGAGTTTGGCTTTCAGTGGACGAACTGAGCATGAGAATGCTGACTTGATTTCTGAGGCTCTGTTTGAGAGCGCTCGGAAACGTTTGGGTGTGGGTTGCACACCAGTGTCAGCCTTGAATGTTGAGGGTGTGGAGAATGTTGAACAGATCTACCGCAGGATTAGAACAATTGTCGATAAGGTTGGTGAGAGAAATATCGCCTATGCGCATCCAGACGATGGTTTCAAGAGTACACCACTTGAAGTGTCAGAACTAGTCCTACAGAGGTTCTCACAAGCAGTCGATCGTTGCAGTCTACAGTAGTATGATGAAAGAGAATGTGACATTGAGTGTCTCGTAGGCGGAAGTCAAACGGCCATTTTTTGTAGACTTCGTCGTCACAGGGTGAGCAGTTACTTGCTCTTGACCTTCCTAACCGGTGCTTGGATGTGGGCGTAGATTATTGTTTCACCGGCTTCAACCTTTGGTTTCTTCGTATAGATCTCGATTGGAGGACCCGCCCACTCATAGCCGTTCTGGACGATCCATTCTGAGAGTTTTCTATAGGTTTCTCGATACTCTTTTGCCGGCGCCTTATGCTTTATGACGGCAACATTCATCGCTGGTAGATTTCTGACTTTTATATCATTTCCAGGCTTTGCTCTGCCTTTGAATGTGATGGCTATTTTACTTCTGCACTTCTCGGCTGATGTCTTCTCCGGATCGTCGTGGTAGATGCCCATTGGCATGAAGCCGGGCATGACTTTGTTCTGTTTAGCCCATCCGTAGAGTTGGGGGATATATTTTTCAAAAGGTACAGCGCTGTACTCTCCCAGGTGTTCGATATACGCTATCCTGCAGGCCTTTCTCTTCTTCACCTCAACTTCTTTCATGGATCTCGCCTGACGTAGGTCTTCATCATATCCTAGTAAGTATTGAACGATTTCGCTTAATTAGTTAACTGGATCGTGTTTGCTCTAGCTTTGCAACGCACCACAAAATGGACAATACCTATCTGACCGTGAGATCTCTCTTCCGCAGCTGACGCAGAGTCTCTTTCCTGCTCCACGCGTCCTCTTCTTCGTCTTCTTTGGCTGTCTCTTCTGCTTACGCTTACGTGCAATCGATTTCTCCCTCTTCACAGAAGTAACGGGTTGCTTTGCCCATCTCATAGTGCTGACGAACAATTTGCATTTTCTGCAGTAGTACCTTGTGCGAAATATGTCACTGGAAAAGAGGATGGTCTTTCCCTGACATCTGGGACAAACGAGAGTCTCCTTCTTCATTTGGTTTCGTCTCGCAAAGATATGTGTGTCAAGTCATATATCAACATCGTAGCGGGTGGGGAGTGGAGGAAGACTGTATGTGGGAAGATACTATCAAGAGACGAACTCTGAAGAACCGCGGAATAATATGGCAGTAGACTTCTGGAACGTGGCAGCTTTCATAGCCGATGTTGTAGCGTTCATGTTCACTGGAATTGCTTCAGAACCATACTACGTGTGGCGGTACATGCCATTGATTGGATTGGCTTTTGTCGCAGTGCTAATAGCCCGATATATCAGCATCGGGTCAGTTCTGGTTCCTGTGCAAGTTCACAGGACCAATTCCGAGATCTTGGCGAAACGTGACTTGCCTAGCAGGGATAAGAGGAGCCGTATCAGCGGCCCTGGCTTTATCGTTACCAGAGTTCCCATTCAAGAATACAATCGTCGCGATCACGTTTGGAGTAGTCTTGTTTTCACTCGTTCAAACCTGACTCTTCTCAAAGTGCACAGGCAAGGTGTTCAGGTGAACTATCTGAACAGACTGTGTCGAAGACAATGGCAGTCAGAACTCGCTGAAAAGAACTGTCATTCTCAGAAAACAGAGAGTCCTAATATCCCTGTCAAGATCATTCCTATTCCAATATACTGGTTCTTTTTCAGTCTCTCTGCCAAGAAAACGTATGCCAAGACGAAAGTGATGGCCGTGTATGTTGAGGCTATGGGCGCGACTATCGAAACAAGCCCGGAAGATATCCCGAGAACATAGCAAATGAATGCAGCGACGTCTAGAACGCTCATCAAGACCAAAGTAAGCCAGACAGATCTGCTGGATAGTTCGAAAGTCTTCATGGTGGCCTTGCCATACAAGAATAGAAACACGACTCCAAAGATACGTGTCAGAGCTAGTGACCAGATAGGCCCCACTTCTTCAACCACAAACTTGAGAAGGTAGAAGCCGAAAGCCCACACCAATGTCGCTGCTATGGCCTCTTTGGCTCCGAGAGCCAATCTTCTGCCATTTAGACTCATGGATGTAGTCCCGGTGATGGATGCGAGGATTATCCCAACAAAGATGACAAGTTCGGAAATGCCTTCACCCAGTGTTAGGGTTTCTCCCAAGAATACAAGGGCAAGCAATGCCGTTATGAATCCCCAACTCGAGCTGATCGGTGCGACAATGGACAAGTCACCCATTGACATTCCCTTGAAATACAATATGCTTCCGATTCCGGTAACAAGGATCCCAGTCAAGGCCGTTACGAGAGTTGCCTGAAAAGAAATCAAAGGAAGTTGTATTGATGTGAGTGCATATAGTAACAAGAGAACTGTCCCGATTGAATTCAAGAAAAAGACCAGTCTGAAGTACCCCGTTTTTTTCACGAGAACTTTAGACATCGTATCAACAATGCTCCAGCCAATCATAGATAGCAGTGCAAGAAACATTTCCTGTGACAGTGCCAATTTGCAGCGAACGCCTCTGCCCTCTTGCGACCTTAGGCTATTTATGCTCATTCCTTGATTGTAGAAGGATTCATTATCGAGTAGTAGAACAATGTCGCGTGGCAAAGAGAGACAACATAGCATTCAACTGATAAGAATGATCCGTAGGATAGTGGCAAAGTCAATTCTTAGTAAACACAAGAAGAGAGACGAATGGTTTCTGGATGACTATTCCATAAACCCGTACCAAGGCTGCTCCTTCGGCTGCATCTACTGCTATACTCGTGGAAGCAAATATGGAACGCATCTAGCAAAGGATCTATCCGTGAAGATCAACGCGCCGGAAATTCTTGAGAAGCAACTCTTTAGCAGAGCAAAGAAAAATCAATATGGAATAATTGCCGTCGCTTCGCAAGAACCCTACCTTCCCATCGAGAAAGAACTCAGGATGACGAGAAGACTGCTTGAGATAATTTCGAAGAATAGGTTTCCAGTTAACATAGGCACAAAGTCGACTCTAGTCCTAAGAGATTTAGATGTACTGAGAGAGATTGACCTCCATGCGATTCTTCCTATAGATTTGAGGGTGAGACTTGGTCGCGGTGCCATCATTTCGTTTTCTTTTTCGACCATAGATAGGGAATTAGCGAGTATCTTTGAACCTAGAGCACCGACGCCCAGAGAGAGATTTCAGACTATGCAAGAATGCGCAGAAAAAGGGTTCTTGACAGGAGCCAACTTCATTCCTGTTCTACCTTTTCTGTCCGACTCGAACAAGCAACTGGACGAAATGATTGGATCTGCGAAGGAACATGGAGCATGTTTTGTCTTGGTTGGTGGATTGACTCTGTTTGGCAGTGGGCCAGAAGATTGTAGAAAGCTCTACTACAAGGCCTTAGAGAAGCATTTTCCTGAACTTGTGCCAAGGTACAGGAGCCTATTCAGAATCTTTTTTGCACCACCAGAGGAATATCAGAGGAGACTTGAAGAAACCTCGAGAGCACTCTGTGAGAAACATGGCGTCAGATATGGAATCATATGACACAATGTGGAAAGCGGTCCTGACATGCCATGGCTTTGTTGCTGTGAGCTGTTACGTAGTCAATATATAGGAGGGCTACTCACCCAATCAGGCTCGCAATGACTTCGCACGACAGTTTTCCTTTGTACAGCTTGGACTCCGATGAAGAGGGACTGGACAGTCGCCAGTTAGAGGTGCTTTCAGTGCTGTCGGAAGACGGAAGCACAGTATACTCTTTTCAAGGGCTTCGTAGAAAACTTGGACTACATCAAGAGATGCTCTCGAGGACTTTGGATCGACTGGAAGACCAAGACCTTGTTGTAAAGACAAATGATGGATATAGAGTCAATCCTAACAAATGTGCATCTCACTTCGAATTCAACGTCGAGATGGCGCCTATTGAGACGGAAGTTGTTACAGCCCGCCTCCCGATAGAAGTCAACACTAGCCTGATACTGAGCACCTTGAAGGGAAGATGGTTCCGAGAGTTTCGTTGGCTTGGGTACTCACCAGTTCAATCTGAGTTGACTATGAGTTGGATATCGGAGAATGGAGAGATACAACTCCGAGTTAGAATACTAAACAGTAATCTCACAATCAGCGCCATCTATCAATCAGAAACCAACCGAGAAAAAGCCACTACATCAGCCTTCGAATTGTTCAACTTCATTAACCGTGCAATGAAAAAGAAACTGACTCCGTTCAGACATCAGATCCCAAACTAGAACCTTTGCCAATCAGATCATCCATTCCTAATCTAGCCAATCATTGACTAGGTTTGCGGATCCCCAGTCAATATTCCACACGAAGACTATCATGTTTTCTTGGTGATGCAGCTTTGAGAATTGAGCCTATAGTAGTATCAACTCTGTGTGATCACTCAGGCCCTAGAATAGCAAGAGCTTGGGAACCAATTGACCGTGATCCTCAACCGTTGAGGAGACCGCCACGCCGCCAACTCCTCTAAGAAACTACATGAGGTGAAAACGATGGATGATTGCTGCGGATATGGACACTGGCGAAGATTCCTGACACGCGAGGAGAAGATCAAGTGTCTAGAGGAGTACAAGGACTACTTGGAACGAGAAACAATAGGAGTTGCCGAGCGGATCGAAGAATTGAAGAAACAGAAAACCTAGTTCTCTTCCATGAATACTTGTTCTTGAGAATGATTGCCTACCCCCCTACCCCGGGGTAGGGGGGTCCCATGGTCTCAAGGCGAGTGTTCTCAAATTTCTTGATGATAGTCACCTTTTTTGTCAAGAACTAAGAAGAAAGAGACTGTCGAAGATCATATATGTCGATACATGTCGAGGACAGGAATTGGGATTCATTTCATGACTAATCCTATAAGACATCCAAGCAAAGAGTGGTGGATAGATTGAGGAAAGCGAGTGTAAATGATATATCTCTGATTGAAAGCCTTCTCAGAGTCAATTCTCTGCCACACCAGGACATTTCATCCAAGATAGATTCTCTCTTCATTGAGAGTGATAGTCGAAGAATGATTGGAATTGGTGGAGTGGAGATCTACGACAAGTACGGATTACTTCGCTCTCTGGTAGTTCAAGAATCTCTAAGAGGAAAGGGGTATGGAAAGAAGCTGTGCGACAAACTCATTCAACATGCCAGAAACGAAGGAGTAAGAGAACTCTATCTCTTAACAACTACAGCCGAACATTTCTTTGAGAGGTTTGGTTCTGAACGAATTGATCGCAAGACGGCTCCGACTGCGATAAAGAATACTACTGAATTTGCGAGCTTGTATCCATCATCGGCCATCTGCATGAGAATGAGAATTAGTAAAAGATGATGCCAGTATTGGTCAAGCGCAAGGTATCACATAAATTCCAGCATTTGCTTGAAAGTACGCCTTTCTGGCGATGAACTGCCACCGATCGAGTTTCAGGTCTTCAGGCTTCCACCAAAGTCTCTGTGCTTCTTACCCCGTCTATCGAGTTT
>CAZJUU010000073.1:0-7529 GCA_964549295.1 uncultured Candidatus Bathyarchaeia archaeon | reverse complement strand
GACTGTGCGACATGATTGTAGCGTGATTGATCGTAAGGGCCGATTGGGAGTTCTAAATCACCCTTATAGCCAGTGTCCTTTACAAATTCTTTAGCTCGATCAGAAGCGACTTCTGGTATATCCCGGGTTGCGACAATCTCACCGTTCTTACAGACGAGCATCATTTTACAACGCCCAAACTTGATTTTGCTCGGTTGACTATGTATTTGAAACTTGAGCCTATATAGGGTGGCGAGTGGGGGACGTATTCATGAACTTCTTCTTTACTACTTCTTCTGTCGACTGCCGTGTACATTGCTCATGGTTGGTGGTTTTGTCAGAGTTTTCGTTCTGAGGAGATATGACGTTCCTGAATGGAAGGTGGGAGATACCGCAGTCCCGCCACAAAACTGAAATGAAAAAAGGATATGATACCCGTGTGAGAGGAATGGTAGCCTGAGGGAGATTCGAATCAGGAGCTTCATATGTACTGGTAAACTGGTTCGCGATTCCCACACCTCCGTAAACACTAGGGAAAATCCACCGAGAAGGAAGGCAACGATGATATCCGGCGAAAGCGTATCTGGACTCGATTGCAGAATTTGACCAGACTTGACTTGGTTGAAATCCTACTTTCCGCAACATTTGATAAACTACCCAGAGTAACACAATACAGTACGGTTAGGAAGATGTGATCACATGAGCATAGGACCTCGTGGACTTCAGTGCCAGAGCTGCGGTATGCCCATGACGAAGGATGCCGACCATGGGACCGACAACGATGGAAGAACGAGCAAGGAGTATTGTACCTTCTGCTACAGAGAAGGCAAGTTTACTGACGAGGGGATCACGCTCGAACAGAAAGTCGAAAAGAATGTGCAGATAGCTGTGAAGATGGGCTGGCCTGAAGAAAAGGCGCGTGAAATGGCTGAAAACATTATTCCAAAATTGAAGAGATGGAGGAAGTAGTCGCCCTACCTCATCATATCATCTGCTTCAAGGAATTCAATGAAGTACACTGCTGAAGATGTTTGCCAAGATCCTGCACGGTGACACCATTGAATCCAGCTTTTCAGACTCAGCTTAGACATATGGCAAAGGAACAGGGCATTGATTTCTTTGGTGTTGCAGACTTGGCAATAGCTGAGAGTTTCATTCAAGATCAGGGCGGGGATTATCTAAGCAAGTTTCCGAAAGCGGTATCGGTAGGCATCCGCCTGCTGGACGCAGTTGTTGATCAGCTACACATGCATAATGACCGAGGCGCCGTTTTCGCATACAGGGGACTATACAATTCCGTCAACTCACGTCTAGATCATGCCGCTCTTTTCTTGGCCAGAAGAATTCAGGAAGAAGGATATCAAGCCTATCCGGTACCGGCATCTCAGACTGTCGACTCGGACAGATTGACTGGAGTAGTCTCTCACAAGCTTGCTGCTAACCTAGCTGGACTTGGTTGGATAGGCAGAAGCTGTCTCCTTATTACGCCGAACTGTGGTCCGAGAGCAAGATTTGCAACAGTATTCACAGATGCTCCGTTGAAGACTGGATTCCCTATGAAAAATAACTGTGGAGACTGCAAAGCTTGTGTAACAATCTGTCCCGTCAAAGCATTCACGGGAGCTTCATTCAAGCCTTCAGAACCCAGAGAAGCCAGATTCAATGCCCATCTGTGTCAAAATTACATGAAGAAAAGACAACGAGAACTTGGAGAGGAATTATGCGGGCTGTGCGTATATGTTTGTCCGCATGGACACCACAGAAGAACATCGAAACACTCCCGCCAGTAATGCGCCACTGAGTGATCAAGACAGGAAAATCAAGTCACTATGCACAATAATGGCGAAGGTATTACCACATCATTCGCTAATAACTACCTGGCAAGAGATGCTTGAGTATAATGACTGAAAGGCCCATGGAGCTGAAGCATATTTGAACATTGATGGAAATACTGTTCTGATTACTGGCGGCGCAACAGGCATAGGGTTAGCTATGGCTGAAAAGTTTGTTGAAGCAGGAAGTGAGGTGATAATATGCGGTCGCCGTAAAAGACGACTGCAAAGCGCAAAACGCAAGCTGCCAGCAATCCATATCCGGCCGTGCGACGTTTCCCTCGAATCAGAGAGGCAAGATCTACTCCACTGGGCAGTAATACACTTTCCGCAACTTAACATGCTAGTTAACAATGCTGGAATTCAACGACAGATAGATTTCATATCGCCAACAGTAGCCAAGCCTATACCCGCCAAGGATGACGAGGTGAGCGTAAACCTCGTCGCACCCATGCGCCTTTGCGTCTTATTCATACCCAAACTAATGAAAAGAGAGAAAGCGGCCATCATGAACGTCTCATCGGGACTAGCGTTCGTCCCAATCGCTACGATGCCAATCTACTGTGCAACCAAAGCAGCCATCCATTCCTTCACAATCTCGCTACGACACCAGCTCAAAGGCACATCGATCAGAGTGTTTGAAGCCGCACCTCCAGCCACTGATACAGAACTCGACCGCGACTTCGCCGGTGAACAGGAGGCTTACCGGGGAATCAGCCCAAAAGAAGTCGCCACAGCCATAATAGAAGCAATGAAGACGGATAAGGAAGAGATATTCATAGGCGAAGCTCAAACACTTTACAGAGAAGCACGGCGAAACCCGGAAGCCATATTCAACCAATTAAATAGCTAGAGGGGAAGCCCATATGTACTGGAAAACTAGTACGCAAAATCCCACCCCAACCCCGCCTCTCGCGCTACCCTCTGCAGTCTTGTTGATTCTTGCCTTTTTGTCTGAAAACTGAGCGGTACAGGCCATCGACTATCGAGTCGAACGCTGAGGCGTTGAAAGCGTCAGCCAAGAGGTCTGACCTAGACAATCTAAATAGTGTCAAGGATGATTTTGCGGCTAGGAACGTCGCACCTCACGTTTTCTATACATTTCATCCTACATAGACACAAAATATTGCTCTTGAGTTCAAGCTTTTTCTGACTTCAATCAAGCCGGAACCATGTCAAAACCTATATACCTTCACTGACGACAAAGCGCTTCAGCCCGTATGGAACAATGAGTGACACGCATCCAAGACAGAACACGGCACATTCCCCTACAGCTATGGATATGGAAGAACTTCTTGCTCTGCCGGTGAACGAGACCCTTCTTCAACTACAGACTTCTGAATCGGGTCTAACATCCCAAGAGGTCCGAAGACGACTTGACATATATGGATATAACGAACTCGTAGGAAGAAAGAAACGAGTAGTTATCGTTGAGTTCCTTCTGCACTTCAAGAGCCCTTTGACGATCATTCTGTTGCTTGCCGGACTTGTATCTGGATTCTTCGGCCGCGTAATTGACACCATCCTGATATTCTCGATCGTGGTTCTCAGTGCGACTCTAGATTTCTATCAGGAATCTAAAGCTGAGAGAGCTGCTCAGATGCTGAAGGAAAAGGTGACAACCACAGCCACAGTGTCAAGGAATGGCTCCAAACATGAGGTGAAGCTTAGCGATATCGTGCCGGGAGATATCATACACCTTTCAGCTGGAGACATCGTTCCCGCAGATGCCAGAGTAATCACTGCCAGGGATCTGTTTCTTGACGAATCCGCTTTGACAGGTGAATCGTTTCCCGTAGAAAAAATATCTGCCCCCACTGAGACCAAGGGCTCAACCATTACAGAATGGAGAAACTGTCTTTTCCTTGGCACTTCGGTCGCAAGTGGATCTGGAACAGCTGTCGTGGTAAGGACTGGAAACGCAACTGAGTACGGACAAATAGCGAAGAAACTCGTGAGAGTGGAACCCGAGAAGGAATTTGAGAAGGGACTTAGAAGATTCGGTTTCTTCATCGCCGAGATCACTCTTCTCCTTGTACTGTTCGTATTTCTGATGAATGCGTTGTACAAGCGTGAAATTCTCCAATCACTGACTTTTGCCGTGGCTTTGGCGGTCGGCTTGGTTCCTGAACTCTTGCCAATGATGCTGTCCGTGAACTTGTCGAAGGGCGCCATCGCGATGTCCAGAAAGGGCGTCATAGTGAAACGCTTGGCGTCTATTCAGAATTTTGGAAGCATGGACATCCTATGCACAGACAAGACAGGCACGCTGACAGAGAACAAGATAGCACTCGCGCTTCACGTCGATTTCGGAGGCAACAACGATGAAAAAGTTCTGCTTTACTGTTATTTGAACTGCTATTATGAGACGGGTTTGAAGAGCCCGCTTGACGAAGCGACACTCAAGCATGAGAAGATCAATGCCAGAATCTACAAGAAAATTGATGAGATACCGTTCGACTTCATAAGAAAACGAGTTTCAGTAGTTGTTGAACAGGACAAAGAGAGACTCATTATCACGAAAGGGGCTCCGGAAGAAATCATAAAGATATGCTCCGAATGTGAACTTGTCAATAGCACATTTCCTATGACAAGCGAACTGGAGAGCAAGATAAACAAGACCTATGAAGACTTAAGCCAAAAGGGATTCAGAGTACTTGGCGTATCGTATAAGCGCACTGAAAATGAGAGACATACGTACTCTATCAGCGACGAGAAGGATATGATCTTCCTTGGATTTGCGGCTTTTTCCGATCCACCAAAGACCACTGCAATGCGATCTCTCCAACGACTTGAGAATTCGGGAATCGAACTGAAGATCCTAACTGGAGACAATGAACTGGTCACGAGGCACCTATGCGAGCAGTTGCAGCTTCCCATAAAGGGAATCGTTTCCGGATCAGAGATAATTCATATGCATGATGATGCTCTTACAAGAGTGGTAGAGCAAGCGAATATCTTCGTGAGAGTGACCCCTGCCCAAAAAGATCGAATAATGAATGCGCTGAAACGCAACGGACATGTTGTAGGATTTCTTGGAGATGGAATCAACGATGCACCATCGATGAAGACCGCTGACATTGCTGTGTCCGTTGATAATGCTGTGGATGTTGCAAAAGAGTCAGCTGATATGATACTTCTCCGAAAAAGCCTCACTGTACTTCACGCAGGTGTCCTAGAAGGAAGAAAGACTTTTGGCAACACCATGAAATATGTAATGATGGGTACAAGCTCAAGTTTTGGTAACATGTTCAGTGTGGCTGGTGCCTCCCTCTTCTTACCCTTCCTGCCAATGTTACCAGTACAGATACTCCTCAACAATCTTCTCTACGAGTCATCTCAAGCTGTGATTCCAACGGACCACGTTGATCATGAGTATGTTGAAAAGCCCAAAAGATGGGACGTCTCCTTTGTGAAGAGGTTCATGATAGTCTTTGGACCAATAAGTTCCATCTTCGATTTCGCCACATTCTTCATCATGTTATTTGTGTTCAATGCAAACGAACCATTATTCCAAACAGCATGGTTCATCGAATCATTGTGCACCCAAACCTTAGTGATCTTCGTCATAAGAACCCGAATAACGCCTTTTTACAAGAGTAGGCCAAGCAGACTCCTGATTGTTAGCAGTATTGTCGTAGTGAGTTTCGCAGTTCTGACGCCTTTCACACCGATAGGCACGCTCTTTCAATTTGTGCAGCTGCCATTCACGTTCCTAATACTTCTCGCCGTACTGGTCGGAGTCTATCTGGTATTGGTAGAGCTCGGCAAGAAGTGGTTCTACCAAAAATACTACCCATCAAGTAACAATATTGGCGGTACCAATGTTGGCCGTCATAATTCCAAATTGTGATTCCAGAGAAAGCGCGGCTAGCAGTTGGCAGGTAATCACCGGATTTGCTGCCATTTGGGATTTCTCATTCATTAGGTGTAGCGTTTATAATGCCGCTACAACGAGATTCTTCTTGGTGAGACTATGGCAAAGAGAAAACTGGAAGTTAAGAGTCTCAACTCCGCGGATGAAGTTAGAACATTTGAAAAGGGAAAGTTAGAACTTGTGAAAGTTGGCAGAGCGACGATCGGACGCGCCATATTAGAGCCTGGCTGGAAATGGTCTGAACATGTCAAACCAATAGCGAAAACCAAGAGCTGTGAAGCTCCACATTTCCAATACCACGTCTCGGGAACCTTGCATATAGTGATGGATGATGGCACAGAAAAAGACGTCAAGGCTGGTGATGTCTCCTTACTACCGCCAGGACATAATGCTTGGGTCGTCGGAAACGAACCCGCGATCGTTGTTGACTTTCAAGGAATGGTTGACTACGCAAAAGAGTCTAGGACACGAAGAAAATAGAGATGTGAGGTTTCAAGATGCCTAGAGTTGTACATTTTGAGATACATGCGGATGTACCAGAACGCGCATCAGATTTCTATGGAAAAGTCTTTGACTGGAAGATCGAAAAATGGACAGGCCCTGCTGATTATTGGCTAATCACAACAGGACCAGATCAGCAACCTGGAATCAATGGAGGTCTCATGAAAAGAGAGGAGCCCACCAAAGGAATCTCGATAATAGCTTATGTCTGCACAATAGATGTCGATTCAGTAGACAGGTTCTTAGAGAGAATCAAAGCAAACGGCGGCTCGGTCGTTGCTCCCAAGATCGCGATACCCGGTGTAGGGTGGCTTGCGTACTGCAAAGATACTGAAGGAAACATGTTCGGCATCATGCAGAGCGATGAATCCGCCAAATAGAATTACCTTACGCTCTCGATTCAACTTCTGCAATTATTCGACACGCATAATGTAAATCGATGAAGATTCGAAATCGAATCAGTTTGAATAGAACTGAAGTTCATTTCTACTGGAAGACGTGCGCGATCCTGCGTGAAAGCCTAAGCCTCTGGCTGTGACCTAGACAACGGAACCCGGTCATTGACCTAATTGATGAGGAGACTGCGAAGGGAAGGCAGATTGAGATTAACGGCTACATTCTGGATGAACTTGCGCTCAAAGTGCTTAGGCATCTTCTGAACGGAAATGCTGTGAAGTTGAATGAGAACTTTCTCTCCAAGAAGATCAAGATCCACAGATCAACGGTTAGAAGAAGAATATTGAGAATGCACGAAGAGGGAATCATCGATCGCCCTCTATGTTGATCTGCCCTTTTCTTCACACCATCCAACTTTCTCTTGGTCTTCTCCATGCTTGAAGTTAGGAAGCCTCAACAGTTCCTCCGTAATATCGCCAGTGATCTACATGTGAGCTTGGCCTACAAAATAAGTGAGGGAAGATACAATGTGCTGCTCTTCGAATCGCATATGGGCATAGAGGACTATCTACACTGAGAGAGGGAATACGAAGACGAATACCCAGGCTGCTTCGGTTCCATGAAGAACAGCTACCTGTCACCGAGAATGACTATCTCTATTGATCAACAGCAACTCTCACTTGGTCTGATAAGGGATAAACTGAAACACCAACGAAAGATAAGATTCTGATGCACTTCGTACGTCGTGAAGTTATTTCTTGGATACCCCTCCCGGGGGTAGGGGGGTGGATCGTCGCCCTGTTGGAAGCTAGATTTCCCAGCCTTTTCTACTTACACGATCTTCCAAGATTTTTCTATGTAGGTCGCTTTCGGCGTCCCAATCGTCAACAGGTTCTTGCCTTTTTTCCGCACGCCATACAACGTGATCTAGCACGGTTCCACAC
>CAZJUU010000072.1:0-7594 GCA_964549295.1 uncultured Candidatus Bathyarchaeia archaeon | reverse complement strand
CATTGATCTATGAAAGATTCTCAATGTACAAGTTCGCAATCGATTATCCAAACACCTGGCGTATTGAGTTTGATCCAAAATCTCGAAGAGCTGAAGGCTATGTCATTTTTACTTCGCCAGAGAACGACATGGTATTTCTAACATGGGGTTTGTTGGACAAGATTAGAGGCAAGTATGACTCTCTCGAGGCCCAAGCTGAGGCAAGTTACTCTAGGATTGCCTATGGGCGTGATGTTACCAGACTGAATCCTATTGAGACCAAGACAATAGAATTGAATGGCCATAGGGCAGTGTTCAAACATTTCGCGATGGAGAGAGCGATCGGGTTGCGCTTGATCAGAGCGAATAGTAAAGAGGTCTGGTCTGTTCATCTGCAATGCAAGGACACAGATAGGTTCTTCATAATCTACGAGTCTACGCCTGATACTTCAAGATCCCGGGAGCAGGGTGAGATCTTCAGTCATATGAAGGATTCCTTTATCTGTCACTAGGAAGTCGAAAAAAGAAAAAAGGAGGAGTTTACTCGTAGGGAACTTCGCGATAGAGTAGTTCAGTGTCTATGCCCTGTCTCTTTCTGTATGCCTTTATTATGAAGTAGATGATGCCCCCGCTCAGGAATGAACCGATCATGAAGGCTCCTGATAATGGATCGTTGACACCGTATCTCTTGTCCGTGATCCAAAGGAAGTATGTTGGTATCCAGAACACAATTATCCCTATCACGCCTGCGATAGTGATCACGGGTATATTGCCGATCTTGTATTTTGACGCTGGAGATGCTTCCCATATCGCTTTGACTTTCTTTCTGTAAGGCATGACGGTGCCTGCAATTGTTGATGCGAAGAACGCAAGGCAACTTCCAACAGTGCAATCTAGGGTGAATTTCCAGAACGGCGTGAAAGAGTATGCCCACCCCATTACAAGACATCCGATAGTGACCAGTATTATCGCGTTCAATGGTGCCTTTGTTCGTCTGTTTACTGCACCCATCCATCCCGGAAGCATTCGGTCGAATGACATGGAGAAGATAATTCGGATCGATTGCACCCAGTTGTTTGTCGGCCAGATCCAGAACCATGCGTTCATACCGACAAGCGTCATGATCCAGAAGAATGGGTTGCGGGTCATTGTTACATATAGGAAACCAATGAATGGAGACATTGGCATAGCCGTGGCTCCGCCTAGATTGTACCACATGTAGTTCGCTGAAAAGAAGAACTCGTTGCCAACGATTATCATCGTAGCGTACATGGTGCCTGCGCACACTATAAGAGCAAATGTGTTGGCTCCCACATACATCCACATGGACTTCTTGAGATCATCGATCCCACTGATTTCGCCTACCATGGTTCCTGACCACAGAGCGTAGGCGAACACGTAGGTCATTATCGGAACAAGCATCCAGCTAGGCAGTAGTTTCGTTTGATCAAATGGAACAGGTGAGTAGCCTGCTGCGACAGCCTGGTCGATGACATAATGGTAGGGGTCACTTCCACCCCAACCGAAGTACGTGGACATGAACCAGTTGAAGTTGTTTATGAAATCTTGATTGGTCGTCATCAGGAACATGGCGATCCATACGACAATCGCCACACAGCCTATGTAGAACGACCAACGCTGCACACGTGCATACCATCGCATTCCTGCCACGAGAATGACAAAAGCGAAGACCGCGTACGCCACGTATGCCCACCACAGTCCTTCAGCCGTAGTTAGGTAGGTTGCAAAGTCGATCAACCCCCTGTTTCCAGACATTATGCCCAGAACCGCGAAACTTGGAGAAACAGCAGTCACAGTTCCAGGCATGACATTTGTCGCAGCGTAGAACCATGGCCAGAAACCGAGACCAGAAAGACAGATCATGTATCCTACAAATGGCGTAAGAATCCTGCTCTGCCACACGTAGTCTCCTCCGACTCGAGGCATTGTTGAAGCATTCATTGCATAGACGATCATCGAAGGATACAGTGCAAGACAGTTCAGCACTATACCTAGTGGTATGTTCGCGTCTGGCCAAGGCCAGGATAGACCATAGGTCAGCGCCGCAGCAACGAAGATGCTGTCAGCATATACACAGTATAGAAAACCATCGAAGACGTTCCATGCGCGAGCTAGCCCTGAAGCCCTACGAAGGAATAGAGTCTTTTCCTCAGTCAATTTTCCTCTAATTTATCTATTTCAATTGTTGTAGTGGTATAAGTAACTTTGTATCCCGACCATGAGCCCTAGGATAGTAGCATTTAAATTGCCAGTTTTTTCATCCTAAGTTCCGCGAGGATTTGGATTTTGGATTCCGAGGAGTTTGTCAATGAAGCAATAAGAATTTCCGAGGCAGGAAAGGTCAAGGGTATCGTACTGAGAGTTATGGGCGCCTGTGCAATCAGAATCCATTGTCCAAATTCACAAGAAGTTCTTGAGAGGCTTCAAAGAACAATAACTGACGTAGACTTCATGTCCTACAATAGGTTTCAGGATAGAATCGATCAATTGTTCAAGGAACTCGGATACCGGTCAGAAAGCGAAGCTGCAAGATTCTATGCTCATATGTACGGTCAGGTGAGAAGCGGGTATATCGATCCAAGAACTCAGGGAAAGGTAGACGTATTCTTTGACAAACTGGAGATGTGTCATACAATAGATTTGAAGAACAGACTCGAAATAGACTTCCCTGCTTTAACTGTTTCAGACCTGCTTCTCGAGAAGATGCAGATAGTCAAGATTAACGAGAAGGACATTAAAGACTCATTAGTTTTGATACACGAGCATGATGTAGGCGAAGAGGATCACGAGACTATCAACGTGAAATACGTCTCTCGATTACTTTCCGAAGAATGGGGATTCTACTACACGGTAACAACCAACTTGAACAAACTCAAAACCTTACTTCCCCAATACGATGTTTTCAGCACTGACTCCAAGAACACAATAGAGCAAAGGATTGACAAGATACTAAGCCGGATAGAAGAACAACCCAAAGGCATGAAGTGGAAGATGAGAGCAAGAATCGGAACCAGCAGAAAGTGGTACGCAGACGTTGATGAAGTGAGTCGGGGAGCGACAACGCGAGGCGAATAGACTTGACCAAAGTCTTCTTTGCAACAGACCTCCATGGATCAGATAAGTGCTGGATGAAGTTTGTCAACTCCGGAAAGTTCTATGGCGCAAATGTTCTGGTTTTGGGTGGAGACATAACGGCCAAGGGTTTCATAGCGTTAATCCAACAACCCGACGGCAAATACAAAACGAACTTCCGTGGAAAGGAAATCGTGGTAAATCTTGGAAACGAGCTTGAAGACCTTGAGAAGGAAATTCGTTACAGAGGTCTCTACACATATCGAACTACCCCTCAGGAACTCCCAACCTTTGATTCTGAAAGCAAACGTGAAGAACTGGTTTTACGTCTTGCTTTGGAACAGGTCGAGCGATGGATGCGGATAGCTGATGAAAGACTAGAGGGAACCGGAATCAGACTTTTCCTAACTGCCGGAAATGATGATCCGTTTGAGATCGACCCTATCTTGAAGAAATCACGACATGCGACAGACGTGGAAGGCAACGTTGTCCAACTAGATGAAGATCATGAGATGATAAGCACAGGATATGGGAACATAACTCCATGGAAATGTGCGAGAGACATTGCTGAGGAAGAACTCGCTAAGAAGATAGATGAAATGGCTTCGCAAGTTAGAAGCATTGAAAGCTCTGTTTTCAATCTTCACGCCCCACCGTATGACACACGCCTAGACGATGCACCTGAACTTGACAAGGAACTAAGACCAACCTACAGTGCCTCGAAACTGGTTCCGGTAGGTAGTACCGCCGTCAGAGCTGCCATTGAGAAATACCAACCGCTACTAGGACTACATGGTCACATTCATGAATCAAAAGGAAACTGCAAGATCGGCCGCACTCTTTGCTTGAATCCAGGCAGCTTGTACACAGATGGGATACTACAGGGGTTCCTAATCGAGATCGACAAGAAAGAAATCAAACGATTTTCGCCCACATCAGGCTGAGACTGAATCTTAATCATTGGCATCCCATAATCTCAAATTTCTTGAGAACGTGGCGTTAATTTCACAAAGGACGTTAGTTCAGTGACACGCTAACGAACCTTTCATGTGTTCAAATAGTTCAACATCTGTGAAGATGTCTTGGCCCATAACCGACTCGTATATGACGAAGAACTTTCCAGTTTTCTCGCAGTGCAAATGGACGGATGAGAGTTCTCGATAAGCTGTTCTCATAGCGAAGAAGCTGACTCCCAAGGTTACTCTGAAACGATTAAAGATTGCCCTATGACCATTTACCCAGTCTTCCTTGTGCAGAATCATCTCCATTTTCTTCACGTCGCTTCCCTTCCTCACCTTTTCGAGCCCCGCTTCTGCATGCTTATCCAGTGAACCAAACTTCTGTTTGACGATTTCCAAGGATCCCCAGGTGAGGAATATTCTTTGACGGGTGGTCTTGAATACAACGTCTCCAGCTCTTCGTTCGGATTTGGGGTTAAGCTCAACATCCCAAGTATCTGGATACTCTATGCTGAAACCATACATGGAGAATAGTTCGTACCCGCGGATTGGAAGTGTCCGCAATTGTGGGCGTCACTTCATCAACTTAGCGATAGCCGCTACTCCAGCTTCTGCCACAACAGTATCCTGATCAACGGTTCCCGAGCTGCATCCTACAGCGCCCACGGTAACGTTCTTGAATTTGACTGGAATTCCACCGCCAAGAATTACTATTCTTCCACCACACAGGCTGTTGGCACCATATTCTGACTCTCCAGGCTGTGCCATCCTCCCCTCCTCCGCGGTTGGGATTCCTAGGACCGCTGAAGTGTACGCCTTATCTACCGCAATTTGAATACAGCCAATCAATGCTCCATCCATTCTCTCGAAGGCCAACAGGTTGCCACCTTCGTCAGTGATCGCGATATCCATGGGAACTCCTATCTCTCGAGCTTTCTTTCGACAAGCTTCCAATGCAACATGAGCATCTTCTATTGTCAACTTCGGAACCTGAATCAATCACATCACCCCTTCAAGACCTATTATGAGATATCTGCAACTACTATTTGTATGCTTACAAAAACGGTCACATGCGTCACGACTACGAATCAAGTTATTATCTCGTATTTCCTAGTTATTTGCAGTGAAAGCCTTGCCTGACGAAATCGATCGCAAAATAATTGAGATCTTGAGAAAAGATGCTAGAACACCCTACTTGGACATGGCTAAGGTTCTCAAGATGTCTGAAGGAGCAATAAGGAGGAGAGTGAAGAAACTCGTAGAATCTGGCACGATAAGAAAATTTACAATCGAAACTGCTCAGGAAGGTCCCGCTGCGATTATGCTGGTGTCAGCGAATCCCTCAGTTCCCACTTCACAGATCTCAGAGGCGATGCTCAAGATAGACGGTGTTCAGAAAGTGTTTGAGGTCACAGGCGAGTTTGATATAGTGGCGCTGCTATCTGCTGCTGACACCCCCGCACTGAATACGTGTATAGAGAAGGCGAGAATGCTGAAGGGAACAAACAGGACCAACACTATGATGGTGCTCAGATTCTGGTAACATCAAAAACAATTTATGGAGTCGAATTTCCCGCAGTCCTTTGCACTCTGATTTGCCTCACATGATGCTGGCTATTCTTTCACACGCCTCTCTTATCCTTTCTACTGGAATAGTAAGTGCGAATCTGATGAATCCCTCTCCATACTTTCCGAATCCTATTCCTGGAGTTACCATGACTCCTTTCTCAAGAGCTTTCTTTGAGAATTCCATTGAATCCGTTCCACAGTTCGCCCAAACATAGAATGTAGCTTTAGGTATCTCGCATTGGAGTCCGAAAGACTTCAATGCCTTGACTAGAACGTTTCTTCTCTCTTGGTACGTTGCCACGTTCTTTCTGACACATTCTGGCGGCCCTGAGTCAGTGTAGCTTCCAAGCGCTTTCACCGCCGCCTTCTGCACATACAGAGACGGACCCGAATCGATCTGGGTCTTTATCCTAGTAAGATTCGCTATTATCTCTTCACTCCCAACTGCGAAACCTATTCTATCGCCTGTCATGTTGAATGTCTTTGAGCATGAGTGAATCTCTACTCCAACTTCTTTTGAACCTTCAATCTGCATTAGGCTTGGAGGAGTGAAGTTATCAAAGGCTATCTCAGAATAGGCGTTATCGTAGCAAACTAGAGACCGGTTTCTTTGCGCAAACTCAATCAACTCCTTCAAGAAGGGCTTCTCGACGGTGGCAGCGGTGGGGTTGTTCGGATAATTCAAAAAAATGATCTTCGCTCTTTCTCCCGAGGCTTTCTCCAATTCTGGTTTGAACCCGTTTCTTGCATGTAGAGGCACAACAACAGGTACGCCATCGCACAGTAGAGTTGCTCCAATCATGTACACAGGATAAGCAGGATCGGGCACCAGCACTTTGTCGCCGGGATTAATGTATGCCCTTGCCAGGTTCGCAAGTCCTTCCTTCGATCCGATCAGCGCGAGGACTTCCTTGTTCGGATCTAAGTCAACCTTGAATCGTTTTTTGTACCATTCGGCGACTGCTTGTCTGAACGCAAATTCTCCTTGACTGAGAGAGTAATTGTGATTCTTGGGGTTTGACACTTCTGCTCTCAACGTGTCAACGATGAAGTCGGGAGTGGGCAGATCTGGATCTCCAATTCCGAAGGAGATTAGGTCGATCCCCCGCGATTTCTTCTCAAGCGCTGCTTTCTCCATTTCGCTGAACAAGTATTGAGGCAGTCTATCCAGCCTTTCTGCTCTTTGAACATCCATTCTAATCATCATTAAACAATTGTCCTTCGAACACTTTCTCTACCGGGCCTTCCAATGTTACTGAGTTGCCAAGTTCCACGAATAGGCTTCCACCCGTAAGATTAACATTCATTTTTTTCTCGCATTTCCCCAGTCTGTTTGCGACTGCTGCGCTTGCACACGCTCCTGTACCACATGCGGTTGTCTCTCCAACTCCACGTTCCCAAGTTCTTACACTAATCGTGTCCATGTTTTGAACTGTAACAAACTCAACATTTGTGCCCTGAGGAAAAAGCTCGTGTTTCTCAAGCTGACTTCCAACTTCATGCACCGGAAATGATTCAAGATTGTCTACGAACACCACGCAGTGTGGATTTCCCATTGACACACATGTGACTTTGAGGGGTTTTCCATTGATTGCAATTGGTTCGTTCACACATTCACCGTCGCCGACCATTGGAATGTCTTTACGTCTAAAAGATGGGGAACCCATGTCAGCTCGTACGTCTGCAATTCTCTTTCCCTCTGTCAAGACTTTTGCACGTCGAATTCCGGCCAACGTCTCAATGTCCATTTGGTTTCTCGGAACGATTCCATTGTCATGGCAGTATTTTGCAAAGCACCTTATACCGTTGCCACACATTTCCGCCTCACTGCCGTCTGAGTTGAAAATTCTCATTTTGAGGTCAGCCATCTTGGAGTTCCGAACCAAGAGAAGGCCGTCAGCTCCAATGGAGAAATGCCTCTGGCAAAGTTTCTTGGCAAGTTTTGGAATCTCTTTCTCGGATACGCTCTCTCTTCGATCGTCTATGACTATGTA
>CAZJUU010000071.1:0-7660 GCA_964549295.1 uncultured Candidatus Bathyarchaeia archaeon | reverse complement strand
CTCCAATGCCTCGATCCCGCAACAGAACCTTCGCTACGGTTCACGACCCCCCTACCCCCGGTAGGGGGTCATGTCAATCATGTACCGTGAGTTCACGGCCAGGTAACTGTGGGCGGTAGGGTTCTGGCGGGGCACTTCGCATGCCGAAATCGTAGACGACCGGATCAAAGACGTTGAGACCTATCCACGACTCAATACGATCATCCAAACTTTGCACATCCGCGCCGTCTCTGCAAACGCTTATAATCAATAGAAACTTGCATAGAGTAAAAGGTGAAGCCGATGAGTAGGGTTTATGTTGCAAAGTTGGATGATGCATTTGAATTCAAGGACTGGGGTGGCTGCATAAAATTCCTTCTTATGCCTCCCGACGCCCCTGTCAAGAACGTTACGTTAGAAATAGGAATCTTCAAACCAGGTGAAGAGTTGAAGCCACACACTCACGCGGAATCAGAAGAGATCTACTACGTGATCAAAGGGAAAGGCCATTTGAGAGTTGGGAAAGAAGAGTTTGATCTGAGTGAAGGAATGGGAGTGGTCGTTCCCTCGGGTCAGGAGCACTTTCTCAAGAACAATGGCAAAGAGACAATGCACATAGCCTTCATAACTTCGCCGCCTGAAAAATGGTGGTTGCTCGAGAGACTCGAGAGGCTGGAAGAACAGGTCAGGAAACTTACGTCAAAAAACACAACAGCTAAACAATAGTCATTCTTCACCTAGAACCCACTCCAAACTTAAGGGATGAAGTGAACACTCAATTCATCGACGTCTTCCGAACACCAACTGGGCTTGCTTCATATCAGACTGTGCCTACACGATTGTTTTCGAGCAATGTCCTACCAAATTGCAGATGGCACATTCCAAGGGTGTAGGAAATATGTTAGGAAATGGATGCGGGTGGACACATGTTACTATGACTAACCTTAGCCAACTCAAAGAGTTCGCAATTCTATGTGAAGTATCCTTTTCTAACATGGAGTCGACAGATCCATCTGCAACTTGAATTGACCGTCAACACTCAAAATACATTTCTAAGTGTTCGAGGCAAATTGATTGGGCGATTATCATGCAACATGCTCAGGAGACATCTGTGAAGTCAATACTTGAACCTAGAGGAATCGCTGTAATAGGTGCATCATCAAACAGAGGAAAGATAGGACACGAGATTCTTCGCAACATTGTTGAAGGAAAGTTTACTGGAGAAGTCTACCCGGTCAATCCTCATGAAGAGGTCATTCTCGGCTTGAAGGCTTACCCTTCGATTGTTGACATCCCCGGAGTCGTAGATGTATGTATCATTACAGTCCGTCCAGACATGGTTCCACAAGTTCTCTTGGAATGCGGCCGAAAGAATGTCAGAGGAGCTGTAATCATTACAGCTGGTTTCAGCGAGATTGGAAATCATGAGCTTGAGAAACAAGTCGTGGAAAGTGCTTCAATGAGTCAGATTCGCATCATTGGTCCAAACTGCGCTGGATTCATCAATACACAACTGAACTTGTATGCGAGCATCGAATCAAGAATAGCTGCGGGCAGCGTAGCTCTGATAACGCAGAGCGGCGCCTTAGGTGGGGCAGCATTGGCTTGGGCTCGACAAGAGCAGATAGGTTTCAGCAAATTCGTCAGCTACGGGAATCGCTGTGATGTTGACGAAGCGGACCTTCTCGAGTATCTTGGAGAAGATGAGCAGACAAAGGTGATCGCCATGTACATTGAGGGACTCCGAGATGGTAGACGATTCATCGACGTGGCAAGAAGAGTTGGCATGAAGAAACCCCTTCTAGCCATCAAGAGTGGCCGCTTAGGCCAAGGTATGAAAGCCACCCTCTCTCATACGGGTGCAATGGCGGGTTCCGATCGAGTGTACGATGGAGCTTTCCGCCAAACCGGAATCATCAGAGCTGAGGATATTGAAGACCTATTTGATATGGCAAAGGCTCTTTGCACTCAACCTATCCCCACAGGGCACAGAGTACTGGTTATCACGAATTCTGGAGGCCCTGCAGTTATGATGGTAGATGCACTGGAGGAGTTGAATCTCAATGTTCCAGAGACTCCAGCCGAAATGAAAGAGAAACTTGATTTCCTGCCAAAAATATGTAGCAGAAGCAATCCAATTGATCTGACGGCACAGGGAGGTTCAGAAGAATACAAGAAGGTTCTTCAGATAGCTCAAGCCTCACCAAGCTTTGATGTTCTCATAGCCTTGTGGGTTCCTCCCGCTTACATTAAGTCTGAAGCAATAAGCAAAGCGATTGTTGAGGCACGTAGGGTTGCTTCAAAACCTATTGTCGCATGTTTCATGTCAGGAGATTTGGTCAGAGAGGCAGTAGAGATATTAGAAAGAGGAGGCGTTCCAAACTTCCCTACTCCAAAGCGTACGGCAAAAGCTGTTTGGGCACTTGTTCGGAGAGGAAGATACTTGGCGCAGCAATGCGCCCCTAGCCCTCCGGAAAACATTGCTGATTGAGGACCATATTCATGAAAGTTCCAGTGTCGAAGAGAGTTGAGGCAGTGAAAGGGTCAGCCATCCGAAAACTGATTGAGCTTGCCTCCAAATCAAAGGATGTTGTTCATCTTGAACAGGGCGAACCAAGCTTCCCAACACCGGAACACATTGTCGACGCGTCGATACACGCTATGAAAGAGGGATTCACGCATTACGGTCCTACCCCTGGATTGCCAGAGCTGAGAGAAGCAATAGCAGAGAAACTGAGAAGTGAGAATCGTATGCCAGTCAACGGGCCTGAAGAGGTTCTAGTGGTGTCAGGTACACAGGAAGCGATGTTTCTGACAGCGCTGGCTTTCTTGGAAGCCGGTGATGAGTCCCTGATTTTGGAACCATACTATCCCGCCTATTTTGAGGAGACTCTGATTGCTGAGGCAAAGCCAGTAACAGTGCCCTTGAGTGAGAAAGATAACTATCGAATTGAAACTGAAAATCTTCAGCGCTACATCTCGTCTAGGACAAAGATGATCTGGCTTAACAGCCCTGCGAATCCTACAGGTCACGTTTTTTCTAGGAAAGATTTAGAAGCGGTAGCTGAAGTTGCTGAGAGAAACAATCTGCTGGTGTTCGCTGACGAGATCTATGAGAAACTTGTCTACGATGGAGTTGAACATATCAGTATCGGTTCACTTCCAGGTATGGAGAATCGTGTGATAACGGCCAACGGCTTCTCCAAGAGTTATGCCATGGCTGGTTGGCGCATAGGATACGTATCTGCGTGCAAAGAACTTGTAGATCAAATGAGTAAACTTCATTATTACGTGGTTCTCTGCCCGAGCACAGTCGCTCAGAAAGCAGCTTTCGCAGCGTTGACCGGACCGCAAAACTGCGTCAGGGAAATGGTTGAGGAATATGAAAGAAGAAGAATGGTTGTAGTAGATGCATTGAAACAAATGGAAGATTTGACTTTCGTATCACCAAAGGGAGCTTTCTACGTCTTTCCTAATATCTCCAAGTTTAGTGAAAATGATGAAGATGTAGCGGAAATCTTGGTCAAGAAATTCGGGGTGGCAACCGTACCAGGCTCGGGATTTGGAGAACTTGGCATAGGTCACGTAAGAATATCTTTTTCTGCTTCTATGAAAGATCTCAAAGAAGGAATGAGTCGATTTCAGAAGGGGCTACAACATCTGGCTTCCTCAAATAAGCTCAATACCTCTCAGAGTCTTCGTTAATGGACTACATTCTTCACTATCTGAATCTTCATCAACTTTGAGAATCATCAGTAATGATCTATTAATGAATGGCTCTTGTGATTGATACCATGAATCCATTTGAAATCGCCTCGGAAGCAGCTGGACAGACACTGTTTCTCATGGGAAATCAGGCTCTCGCCAGAGGAGCCATCGAGGCTAATGTGAAATATGTGACTGGATACCCAGGAACACCATCATCCGACGTCATCGAGTCTCTCATTCCAGTCGCCAAGAAGTTGGGAATGAAGGTAGAATGGGCTGTTAACGAGAAGGTGGCTTTGGAGGTTGCCGCTGGAGTTGCTTTTTCAGGTCTCCGATCTCTGGTCACAATGAAAAACGCGGGCCTCAATGTTGCCGCCGACCCATTGCTCTCAGTAGCATATAGTGGCGTGGATGGCGGGCTGGTGATTTATGTTGCTGATGATCCTTCATGTCACTCTGGAATGGCGGAACAGGATAGTCGATTTTACGCCAGCCTGTCCCTCCTGCCGATGCTTGAGCCTTCCAATCCCCAAGAAGCCAAGGACGCAATGGTATCTGCCTTCAGTCTGTCAGAACAGTTGAAGATTCCTGTGATGATCCGTTTGACGACAAGAGTGGCGCACGCATCGGCTGTTGTGAAATTGAATCCGATATCGAAAGCTGCTAGCGAACCAGTCTTCAAGAAGGATGTTAGAAGACACACTAGAGCTTCACCGATCTGGTGTATGGAGCAACATACTCGTCTCAACCATATCCTTGAGAAATCGGAGGAGATATTCCAAGATCTGCCTGTGAATCAACTGATTATGAAAGGAAAAGAGCAGTACGGCGTAATTGCCACCGGAGTCGCGTGGAATTACCTGATGGAAGTTGTGAAAGAATCTGGAATCAACAACGTGGCGCTCCTAAAGATAGGCGTGGTAAATCCTCTGCCAAAGGAACTGATCATTCGCTTACTGGAGAATAGAAAAGCAGTCCTTGTTCTTGAGGAATTGGAACCCTATGTCGAGTTGAAGGTCAAAGCCATCGCTTCAGAGATTGCTGGCGCACCAAAGATACATGGAAAACTTGATAACACGACTCCGAAGATTGGCGAGTTCTCACACACAATCATGAGGAAAGCTATTGGACGACTGATTGGAAAGGACTTAACTGACCGTGGGAAAGATGTTGAAACGATCCAGCCATCGATTCCTGTTCGACATATTCCGTTCTGCCCCGGATGCCCACATATGGGGACTTACTTTGCCATCAACCGGGCTCTGAACAGACTCCGAATCAAAAAGGATGAAGCCATTGTGACAGGTGACATTGGATGTACGATTCTCGGTATGAATAGACCATTTGAGTCCTGTTGGACCGAGGTCTGCATGGGAGCTTCAATATCGGTGGCGGCGGGGCTTAGGAATGCAGGTATAGACAAACCCATAATCGCAACTATTGGAGACTCAACATTCTTTCACACAGGTCTTCCTGCACTCGCGAATCTAGTATTCACCGATACACGGATCGTTGTCATCGTCTTAGACAACCAGATCACAGCAATGACTGGACATCAGCCCAGTCCAGCAAGTCCTCAAGCAAGTGGTGGACAGCCCGCCAAGACCATGAGCATCGAAAATGTTGCGAGATCTATGGGCATAGAATCTGTGCGTGTGGTAGACCCCTTTGACGTGAAAACCACTACCGAGGCTATTGTTGATGCAATCAACTTCAATGGTCCCTCAGTGATTGTAAGCCGAAGAATGTGCGCGCTAGACGCGAGACACAGGGGAATCATCGAAAGCCTAGCCTCGATCAATCCAGAGAAATGCACTGGCTGTCTTGCATGCGTAAAATTGCTGGGCTGTCCCGCTTTAGTGGTAGAATCAAACAGAAAGGTCACGATAGATAAATTGCAGTGCAATGGATGCAACCTGTGCGCAACAGTCTGTCCATACAAGGCAATAACTGCAGGAAAGTGGAGCTACTGAAAGAATTCAATGTTGTAGTCACAGGAGTTGGAGGCCAAGGAAACCTTCTATTGTCGCGACTAATCGCAGCCGCAGCTCACCACGAAGGGTTTGACGTTCAGACTGGAGAAACGCTTGGAATGGCTCAGCGAGGAGGGTCGGTCACGAGTTTCATCAGATACGGGACGGAAATATTCACCCCTCTCGTCCCTGATCATGGAGCTCATTTGCTGATCTCTCTTGAACCTGTTGAGGCCCTAAGGTCGATTCGATACGTGGGCGAATTCACAAATGTCTTGTTGAATACCAAATCCAGACCTCCACTCAGCGTCTCTCTCGGAGAAACACCATATCCTGACATCAAGGAGATAGAGAACACTTTCAGGTCAGTTGGAGTCGACATCCTTGCATTCGATGCTCTTGAATTGGCTGAGAGAGCAGGTGATCCTAGGTCCGCCAACGTCACGATGTTCGGAGGAATGGCTGCGCTGAACATTAGTTCCATAAGAGTTGAAAGTTACAAGAAAGCTTTGAAAGAGACACTTTCTCAGAAGTTGCTTCAAGTTAACATGCAGGCATTTGACTTGGGTTACGAGACTGTAACTCAACTGAAAAACGAACGTGGACGATAACTCACGATCTTCATTTCTGTGTTGCCAGATGATATTCAGACCCTCTCAGGCGCTCAGCACTAATCGTATGCGCGTTTCATTCAATGGATCGAACTTATTTGCTGATTAAGACGATGGCTGTGACTAATACATCATGAGACACATCAAGATGCACTATGGAACCAGCTTCGTAGACATAGATGTCCCGGACAACAAGTTGGTCGCTATCGCAGATCTGAAGGAGACCCCAGCTGCAGCAGACGAGAATGCAGAGGTTGAAAGAGCGATGAACAATCCAGTAGGCCACGAAGGCATTCAAACATTAGGGAAGAAGGGGAAGAAAACGGTAGTGGTCGTAGACGACAATACACGGCCAACACCCGTTCACAAGATCCTTCCAATCATCTTGAATAGGTTGAATGAAGCTGGAGTCAGAGATCAGGAAATCGCGATTCTTGTCGCGCTTGGAACCCATCGGCAGATGAGCACCAGCGAGATTCTGGCGAAGATTGGAAAGGAGGCGCTGGAAAGGGTCCGCGTGGCAAGCCATTACTGGAGACAGAGGGAGATGCTCATTGATTTGGGAAGGACTCCTTCTGGTGTACCACTTTCCGTGAATCGAGTATTTCTTGATGCTCGCATACGAATTGGAGTCGGTCACATAGCTCCTCACTGCCAAGCTGGATGGACAGGAGGTGCAAAGATAGTTCAACCCGGTGTTTGTGGAGCTGAAACGACAGATCAGACTCACTGGCTGAGCGCAAGATTTGACGTTAGGAAGCTTATGGGAATCGCAGAAAATCCAGTGAGACATGAGATTGAGAGTGTAGTGAGAAGTATTGGGCTGGACTACATAGTAAACTTGGTACTGAATGAGAGGAAGGAGATTGTGCGAGCTGTATCAGGAGACTTTGTAGCAGCCCATAGAGAAGGAGTCAGGGAGGCGGAAAGAATCTTCTCAACCGATGTGCCTGCCAAAGCGGATGTTGTAGTTTGCGACGCCTACCCATCAACATATGAACTGGACCTTTGGCAGGCGAGTAAAGCGATTATGGCTTCTTACCTCGTGGTAAAAAGAGGCGGGGCAATCATTCTCATTGCTCGCTGCCCTGAGGGCATTTCTTCTGAGCATCCAGAGCTTTCAAAGTTCGGTTGCCGACCTTATAGTGAGGTTAGAGAACTCGTTGAGAATGGCATCATGAATGATCTGAACGCATCAGCAACAAGCTCCCAGATAGGACAGGTGCTTGCAGACAAGGTTAGGATAGTTCTGTTTTCAGAAGGAATCTCGCGACAGGAAACGGAAAAACTAGGTTTCGAGTATACCAATGATATTCAAAGCGCAGTTAACTCAAACATGAAAAGATATGGCGAAAACTCTAATGTACTGTTCTTAAGAAATGCTTGCGA
>CAZJUU010000070.1:5801-7740 GCA_964549295.1 uncultured Candidatus Bathyarchaeia archaeon | reverse complement strand
GATACCTCTTGAACGGATAGTGAGAGTAGAACCCAGACAGATCTACGCAAGTAGGCCCACAGAACAGCTCTTGGAAGAGGCCTTCGCCAACCCTATTGAATCGCCAGATCTTGCTCACGAGAACGTGACAAATGTAGCCCTGATATTCTCAGATGAAACACGCCTGCCCTCACCATACTTAGCAAGCCTGCTTCGCATGCTCAGTAAGAAAGTCAAGAATGTGAGCCTGATTGTCGCCTGTGGCACACATGTACCACCATCCGAGGACTATCTGAAGAGAATCATAGGTGAAGAGCCTCTTGGTCGCAACGTAGTTTTCTCATCCACCAAGAACAGCCTCTCAAGATTCAGGACAATAGGCCAAACAACAAGAGGTACTGGTGTCGAAGTCAACGAAGAGATTCTTGACAAGGATTTTGCGCTGTCATCCCTTTGCGTTCGACCCCACTACTTTGCAGGTTTCGAAGGAGGTGCAAAGGCTATACTTCCCGGGTGCTCCAGTCCTAAGGCCACATCCAGAAATCACTCATATGTGATCGGCAATCCCTTTGCCAGAGAACTCATTACTAGAGGGAATCCTGTGAGAGAGGACATAAATGAAGTTCCTAGAATGCTGGAGAAGTATGGAATCAAATATCGGGTTGCAGATTTTGTTGCGGATACCAAGAATATTCCACTCAAGATAAGTTACGGCGATCCACTGAAAACCCATAGTCACCTATCCAGTGTTGCCAAAGACATCTACACAGTGAAGGCCCCTGCGACTACTCTAGCTATCACTGTTGCGGACGGAGCTCTTGGAAAGACTCTCTACCAAGCCACGAAAGCTTTCAGCTTGACCACGAACGTGCTGAAGCGAAAACGTGACTCCAAATCAACTGTGGTTCTCGTCGCATCATTACGAGATGGTGTAGGCAGCGATACATGGGCCGATGAACTTGTTCACTACGCTTCAAAGTCAAATTCAGAGATCATACAAGATCTCAGAAGTAGAGCGAAGAAAGGCGAGTTCAACGAGACATTGCAGAAGATAAACAGATTCGCAATCGACGGTGAGACAACATCTCTCAGAGTCGTATCTCCAGAAGCCCCAAAGCAAGTTGAGAGGCTGCTGAACGAGGCAAAGATTCTTTTCACTAGACAACTGTACGAAGCCATCGAAGATTTTCAGAAGTCGGATGACAAGATCGTTCTTGTACCCAAAGGGTCGTCCACAGTTCCAATCCAAATGAACCAACCCTTGTGAAGGAACATATGAAGAATTTCTGACCCCACCCCACTATAGGGGGGTCCCCTAGAATGAACAAGCGCACGAGATCTGAGCCAAGAGATCAAACGGCTTAAATAAGAAATGGCGCAGCTCTGAGTGTTTGGTGGGGTTCCGCTCCCCTCTAATCAACAGGGGCCGTAGTCTAGCCAGAACGACGATGACGTGTTTCGTCGTTCCTAGAAAGGTATGACGACAGGTTCAGCCCGTCAAGGGCTCCAGAAGTAAGCGCACTATGGGTTTGCTGACCATTTGGGATGAAGATCTTCAGGAGCGCGTGAAGAAACCCGTAGACACGAGAAATGGCGGAAGTCAAGGGTTCAAAATGGCGTGTGGCGCCAGGAGAATCCCTTCGGCCCCACCACAATTCGAATTCACTACAATTATCATCGTCTGGGCTACACCTAGGTGTGAAAGAAATAGTCCGAAACTATGACAAGAAATGTGGCTATGGCGTTAAGCAGTAGGGGAAGACTCCGTACTATCTGAAGTTGTGAGGAGAATGACCGGGTTTGCTTCAGCTTTCTACTGCCACAAGACGCCTCGCGTTACGACAAGCTTCCAATATGAGAATTCTTCTCGAGAAGGTGGGATCTGAACGCGCCTCCTCGGCACAGGTATTGGCGTGCAATAAGTATTCTCTTCCGTTGACCGTCTCAACGCAGGGTTCTT
>CAZJUU010000070.1:0-5701 GCA_964549295.1 uncultured Candidatus Bathyarchaeia archaeon | reverse complement strand
GTATTGGCGTGCAATAAGTATTCTCTTCCGTTGACCGTCTCAACGCAGGGTTCTTCGGCTATTGGACTATCACAATAGATGCACTTCTTTTCCGTCAGGATTGTCTCACCTCTCTCGAATGCCTAGCTTAGGCTATTAGCGAAATCCAAATAGAATTTGCGCAGCCTCGGGGTTCCAAGTCGGGTTTTGGGGGGACTCTTGAAGAATGGATAGACTACAAAGGAACAAACGTGCCAAGATTGTTTGCTTCAGCAGTTTCTAGAACTAACTTCGCAAGAGCGATATCCTGCGCAGCATTTCCAACTGATTTGAACAGTGTTATGTCTTCAACGTTCTTGCGTCCGATCCTTGTGCCAGCCACTATCTCACCCAACTCAGCCTTAATGTGCTGCTTGGTAATGATGCCCTTTCTAATTGGGATGATGATGTCCCCTGCTTCCAACAGAACTGCTTCACGCTGATCGACTATAACAATTGACCGTTTGACCGTGTATTCGTCAATCTCTTGCATGTCAGGTCGAAACGATCCTATAGCGTTAATGTGAGCGCCATCCATGATATCTGTACCGTTGAATACAGGCGTTGACGAGTTTGTCGCTGCCACCACAATATCGGCGCCTTTCACCGCTTCCGAGCTTGACTTCGCAACGACAACAGTCAACTTTGGACAAGTGTGGGCGAGTTCTCTAGCGAGGGTTTCCGTGGATATCCGCGTCCGACTGTATAGATGAGTTTCTTGGATGTTTCGGACACAGTTTACTGCTTCGATTTGTGTACGTGCTTGTGCTCCAGCGCCGATTACCGCCAGGGTGTGGACGTCTTTCCGAGCTAGGAGATCTGTGGCAAGCCCCGAAGCCGCGCCGGTCCTTAGAGAGGTAAGGTAAGCGCCTTCCATGATTGCAACCGGTAGTCCTGTTTGAGAATCAAGAAGGGTTATCAGTGCTGTTACCGTTGGGAGGCCTTGAGACAAGTTGCCTGAACAAATTGAGGCAACTTTGACTCCGAGGGCCTCATTCTGTGGCAAGTAAGCGGGCATGAATAGAGTAACGCCTTGCCGGAGGGTAATCGGGGTGCGAATCGGTACGCCAGCTTCATGTGAGGATAACTGACGAAAGACGCTCTTCATCGTCTCAATGGCTTGGCGCATTGTTATGGCTCTGCGAACATCACTTGAAGAAAGCACTCGAAGCATCTGTGAATTCATGGTATCGCCAGCCGAAGATAGATGTGAGACACTCTTACTAGGCTTGTTGACTTCAGAAAGTTTAATAATTAAGTCTCTCTCGAAGACATGGAGTTGGCGGCCATAGCTGGGAGCTAGGACCCGTACCCTTTCCGCACACGGAAGTGAATCTCCCAGGCGATTCAGGTGGTAGTGTGGTGCGAGAGCCCACGCGAAGCTTGGACAGCTGCCAACTCCACTGTTGAATTGGTCTGCTACGCAAGAGCTGGCAACAATCGTAGAATCTTTGAGTTAACCACTTTTCAAAGGACGGCAAAAACATTTATCTCTATGTCTAGTTGTCATGCCTTGAATCATCAAATAGGTGCGAGCATGCAGGTTTCTTCGACCGCTCTTCTGAACAGTGAACTCTGGTTGCAGATATTGCCGGGTCTAGAGGATCGGTCGGCGCTTGGAAGCGTAATCTCGATGTTGATGTACCTCTCATTCATATTCTTCATTTTCTTCGGGCAGAAGATCCAAGTCCGCTTGATGCTGTTGGAGATTGATGGAACACTGAAGAAACTTGAGTTCATGAAGAATGATGCAAAGGGCATTCTTTTCAAGACTGTTAAAGAGATTGGAAAACCGACCATCGATCCCACGACAACGCTGAACAGACTTCTGGAACAATTCATGATATCTCCGGTTGACATGGATCCTGCAGGCATCGTGTACAAGTTCGATCACTTGCTCGATGTGAGAGACGCGAAGTTCAAGGATGATGTGAAGGGCATCGCGCCTGCAGCTGACGATTCACAAGTCAACAACCTCGAGAACCTTGTTGAAGGAACACTTGCGCTGAATACAATATACAGGATCATTAGGCACTTCTACCTGCTTGGAAAGAAGACTTCAAGCTTCTACATAATCCTACAAATTCAAATGATCCTACCCCTCGTGATGCAGGAAGCCGAGGCCTTGGTGGGCGCCTGCAAAGCCTTCTCCCAAGGACAGCCGATCGGCGACGGTGTCGGGCCACTGATCATTTCGAGACTAATGAGGGGAAAGGAAACGAGAAAAGTTGAAAAAGACATTGTTGTGGCTGAGACCCTAATAGACGGAAGGAAAGTCTTTCTCCTCAAAGCAGAGGGTCCTGGAGGAAACGTCGGGAAACCCGGGGACGCGATTAGGAGACTTGTCGAGGAATCGGAAGGAAAGATATCGATGATTGTAATGATCGACGCGGCGCTCAAGTTCGAGGGCGAAGATACGGGCGAGATTGGGGAAGGTATTGGAGCGGCTATAGGCGGAATCGGAACAGAACGTTTCAAAATCGAGGAAGAAGCTCAGAAATTCAAGATTCCAGTTTATGCAATGATAGTTAAGGAGAGTATTCAAGAAGCGATCCTTCCCATGAAGAAAAGTATCGCTGAATCAGTAGACAAGGCAATCTCAAGAGTCAAGAATTTGATTCTTGAACGGAGCAAAGAAGGCGATGCTGTAATAGTTGCAGGAATCGGTAACACGATTGGTGTGGGTCAATAGGTGATATGATGGCTCGAAGCCCCGCCAGAACATATGTCTACATGGTCATCCTATTCAGCGCACTGGTGTTTGCCTATTCACTTTACGTCCTATACTCTGCGATAGGCTACTATCAACATGGCGATACGATGAACTTTTATTATGGACTGTTCGCAAGCGGGGTTGGAATGGTTCTCGCAGTCTCCTCGCTGATGCACATGAGAAGACGACTCATCGCAATCCAGAAATCCCTCATACGTGTGTTGACCACGGTCATGTGCGAGAAATGTGGCTTCAAGATCGTGAGAAACTTCGGTGTAGGAGATTATGTGAACAGAGACGTTGGGAAATGTCAACAGTGTGATGGAAACATGTTCATCAGTTCTGTCTTTGCCGAGGAACCTTCCAAGGGTGGTTCTAAGCTATTAGGGATTGGGAAACCGTAAGGATCTGCTTGATTCCGGCCTCGGTATCCCAACATACTGCCTCTCCTCTCTTGGGGCGTCACAGCAAGCGCCTACATGATGGTTTGTGAAATACTGTTTCGCTATTTTTTCGGTTGTTGTTCATGTGTCAACAAGCGATTGGTCCGCCTATCCTATTCAAAGTGGACAACAAGTTTCGCCAGCTACAACGAGCAGGAATCGACACTCTTGAAATAGCGCGATCAAAAGACGTTGTCCTCGTTCCGACCATTAATGTGAGGTTATTCCTAAGTGAAGAAAGAAAATTTGATCATAGCATAATACGCGCTAGAACACCTAGAGTAATCCATATCAGCAGCGCGAACCCAACAGAAACAAGAGCAATAGCGAGGTTGACACCCCACTCTCCATCACCTTTGCGTCGGGTGATTCTCAACTGATCCACTCCTATCTCTAATTTGCATAATGCACATGCATAGATATGCGTGCATGTAACTGCAAATTAGTAGAGATAGGCGCGAGCACATAGCGGGACAACCCACGTAGTTTTTCCGCCTTTTCCCGATTTGAGTGAATAGCCTTAGATTATGATTTGGCTATGTAGGTTGCAAGGAGCTTTTCCAAGAATTCTAAATCCGACCGAATAGTTGGAAGACGCTGCTTTGGCCCAGTTCTTAGAGTCGTGACTTGAGATGGCTTCTCGCCGTCTGCCATGGGATAGGTCTTGATTCTTTGGCCGAAGCAGGGAGACAAATTATTCAGAAAAGGAGTATTCTGCGCATTCTCCTTGACCTGTCGATGGAACAGGACAGTTTTTGGCAGGGTCCTCGCTTGCGCGTCCTTTTGTTTTTTGAATGCATCGGCATATGCCTATCCACAAGTTGGAGCCAGGGCAAAGTATCAGGGACATGATTGCTTCCTGCCACTTCCCAGAAGAGGATCTTTCGATTTCCGGTTTGTCCTCAATCCTGAAGTGAGATCAGGTTACCACATTCCAAAAAATGATCCATCAAAGAGTGCAAGATAAATCGCTTGATCTCCGAGAGTGATTCCTAAGCTGTTAGGACTTCGCAACCCTGCTTCTCAACAATGACTGTATGTTCAGCCTGCGCCACAGGTTTTTCACTTGACTCAACTAGAATCGGATAAGAGACAATGCATCTCGAATTGAGCAGTTCACGCATCGCAGTTTGCAGATTGCCTTTCGAGTATGATTTTTCAAGCCACCTGTAGGCAAAAGGAAGTGTTCTGTATTTTTTCCTGATGTGATCTAGGAGACGTTTCGTTTCGCCGTTTCTGAGACCTTTTTCTTTGTGGAATTTGAAAATGAATGGGCCTCCACCATCCTCAACGGTGCCATTGGCGTCGATTGATGTTACGAATGGTTCAATCGCGTATACTTCGCCCTCTTCGAGTATCGTCCCATTCATGTCCGCCACATTTGGAATAGCTTTGCCAGTATGAAGAGAGTATCGTTCAATTTTGTGCCCAGTCAAGTTTCGTATTGGTTTGTATCCATGATTGGCAATGCTTCTTTCAATCGCTCCACCTACATCACGAGCTTTGGCTCCGGCTCGGACATTCTCAATGGCAGTTTTCAAGGCTTCTTCCGCTGCGAGTATCATTGACTGGTATTCAGGATTGAAGGAAACAGTAATGGCGCTATCAGCAACATATCCGGAGACCTCTGCTCCGAAGTCCACTTTGACAATTGAATCTGGTGGTACAATGGACATGTCACCTAGAGGTGAAGTGTAGTGAGCCGCAACGCTTCCTATTCCAACGTTACAGGGAAAAGCTGGGCCTCCACCCATCTTGACTATAAAGTCCTCGACCTTCTCGCAGATATCCAAGACCTTCATTTCCTCGGAAATCATGCTTGGCACTTGACTTCGAAGTTGCGCCACTATCCTTCCAGCTTTTCTGTAAAAGTCAACAGAATCCGAAGACATGTTCAAACCAGCCTTTCAAGCACTCAGATGTATTGTCGGTGAAACTGTATGGTCTTCTCAAGGGCACGATCATAGGAAGAAGCTTTCCACAACATCCTTAGCTTTTTCTCTTCGCTTCTGGTGTTCCACCAAGAATTTCTTGACACGTTCCGCGAGGATCAGCTTGCAGTCTCCGCATAATATGTGCCCTGTTCTACATTCCTGATCTCGTTCTGTGAGCTTCTGATCGTCAAGTTCAAACATTAACTTCTCGTATTCACAAACGGTACAAATTGATGGGTCGCCGCCGAGCTTCTTCTGTTCGTCAATGGTTGCGCGGCCTCCAGTGAACGCGTCCATGATCTTCTTCTCAGCGACCTCCGGAGGATCGACAGTGAAGATACAGGTCTCAGGCATTGATGAAGACATCTTCCCTCCTTTTCCAAGGCCTGGCAGAAATCTGGAATGTATTTGCGCGGGCTTGTAGTAGCCTAGTTTCGGAGCTACGTCTCGAGCGATTCTCCAGTATGGGTCTTGATCAATGGCAGCCGGGATCAGACAGGGCACATTTCTCTTTTCGAAGACAGACTCCATGAAGCATGGTACCGCTTGCATTGATGGAAAGAAGATTATGCCTATGTTGGAACTGTCGGTGA
>CAZJUU010000069.1:0-8002 GCA_964549295.1 uncultured Candidatus Bathyarchaeia archaeon | reverse complement strand
ATTCAGTGGCTCCTCCTACTCCACATGTCGGTATACCGTATCGACGAGCCAGCTGTACTGTCGCTCCACTGCAAAGGGATCTTTCAGGTGCGCCTGTCAGAACCGCGCCAGTTCTGAGGTCAGGCACAAGTGGGCAATGTTCATAGATCACTGGGCATCCCGCATTAATGAGTTGGACAAGTGTTATACCTGCCAACACCTCTGCGTTCTGCTGTATTACTAGGCCTGCTGTTGTGACCGGGGCTGTCATACCTGCTGAACAGTCAGTTTCAACAAACACAGGTACATCATATTTTGCACACTCTATCATGACATCCAGCGTGTGGCTTCCTAACCTCAACGGTGGAGCCATATCGCAATCCATTGAGAAAATCGGTTGTCTCGCGAAAGCTTCAATCTCGCTCCATCCCATCGCAGCAGCCGCCATTGCTAATTCAATTCTCACATCTCCTGCGTTCTCAGCTTGATTTATTACATGTTTACCTGAATTCTTCAGCACGTATTGGTAGCATCTTCTGTAGATGGTTTCTTTTGGTGCATCGACAAAATCTGTAAGTGGAGTCTGCATGACGTGCACACTGGGCAATGCATCCTGAAGCCGCACAAAATCTTCTAAATCCTTGATATGCGCTGAGCGAGAGTTTCCATTCGCTTCGACAACTCGGACAGCATTGTTGGATGAGGCGTTGAAGACGATATCATTAAACAGTATGACATCTGAACCTGGCAATCGACCGTAGAGTTTGACAAGCTTAGGCGTTCTTCTCAGTGCTTCTTCAACAAGGTGCTCAGGTATTCTGACTATCTGATTTTCCCTGCCAACTACGGCTCCCGCATTTCTCATAGCCTCGATTGCCCTGGGATCTTGCATAGTGACCCCTGTTTTGTCCAAGACTCTGAGAGAAGCATTATGAAGTGCCAACACCTGCTCATCTGAGAAAAACCTTAGTTGGCCTCCTTTTGTCCCAAGAATCATGGAATTTCACCAGAACTGTGAATTATGGTGCGTATTGCTTCCTTAATATGTTTGAGTGATTCGGACATCAATCTGAGAAATAGATGCTTCAAGGTAAGAATATCGAATGGGAGAGAAGATGGAAAAAAGTGGACGGGCTTGTAGATGCCCATCACTCTTATAGGTGCATTTGTGCAGACATCACTAAGAACAATGAGGTTGATGAATATGGTTAAGAGCCAACTGGAAGCAAACAAGGAACTCGTGAGAAGATTCGTTGAAGCAATAAACAAGAAGGATTTCATCAAGTTCGATGAGTTATGTGCACCAAATTACATATGGCATGGAGAAGGAGGAGCACCAACTATACGTGAACCCGTACGTGGGCTTGAGAACTTCAAAAAGGCCGTAGCAGATTTCACCAACGCGCTGCCTGATCTCAAAGTAATGATAGAGGATCTAGTTGCAGAGGGAGATCGAGTGGCTGTTCGTTACAAGGAAATTGGAACCCACACAGGAGCACCTTTTGCGGGAATTCCACCAACAGGAAAACAAGTTGTTTGGCAAGCCCTTGACATCTATCGGATCGAAAACGGAAAGCTTACAGAAGAATGGTTCGTCGATGATTCGCTCGGCATGTTCAAACAACTAGGTGTCATGAAGTAGATCACTTGGCTTGGTTCTTCGTCAGGTTGTATTCCCCCTTTTTCTGGAATACATGGGTTTACCGATTTAACTGGGTTTAGAGCATTTCTGAATGAAAGTAAATGGGGCTAGCGTGGGTCAGGAGCAGGTAACGATCAAGAAGGGGTTCTCGTCGTGGTTGTGCTAGAGAGAGCGGGGTTTGAAACTGGAATATTGACACATGTGATTGTCGATAGATTCCTCTCCGTGGTCAGCCTCTCTTTGAGGCTAGTGAGTTCTTTGGGTGCAAAAAAGATAAGATGGATATCTCACGCGGGCGGGATGCTCTTGAAAGCCACGTTGAGGTCAATTCCTTTCTTTTTCCAGTATGCTTTTGCAATTATCGGTATCAGAAGCCCAAGTCCATAGACTACTATCGAGGTGGCTATTGTTGGCGCTGTAATTCCAAGACCGCTGACAAAATCTGGATTTGTGAAGAAGGCTGTCGAAGTCCACAAGGCGACCATCAGACCAAGGATCGATATGATGGTGAGAACCGGGATTCCCGCTAGTCTGCTTTTCAGGGGCATGAATTCGAACATATCTTTTCTAATGTAGGGGAATACAGTGCCAGCGATGCAAACGATCATAATGTTAATTATGCCCCAAAATGTTGCCGCTGCGATGTATACCCAGATAACGTCTCCTGCAGTGGCCCACAAGATGAGCAGGATAAGGACAACGACGAAGGTACCCCAGATTGTATAGGTAGGCGTCTTGAATCGTTCGTTCACATAGGAAAACTTTGTCGGAAACACTCTGTCGAAGGACCAAGCGAATGCGCATCGACTTATGGCAGTCAGCTTGTTTATGCTAGGCAGCCACCACTGGACGAAAACTGAAAGTACAAAAAGTGCAGCCACCCAGTTTGGTAACACCACTTTTGGCCAGTTCCAGTACAATACGTCAAGGGGAAGCCCTTCGCCACCCAAGAAGGTAAAAGAGGCTATAAAATCGACCCCGACCATGCTAAGAAATGCCCATCCCCATAGCATAAACACAATTGCTTGAGAGAGGGCTGCGACTTCCACGAAGAAATGTTGTCTGTAGCCGCTTTCAGCTTTCTTGATTTCACCAGCAACGTATGTTGTAAACGCCGTATAGGGCGTTTGCCAGGTGAAGAATATTACTGCCATGAGCAGGGTCTGCTCCATCCCCGGACCCTCATGAGGATTCAACGAAAAACCCTGCGCCGCTGCATCACTAATTATCTTTTGGTACATGCTGGGTTCATTCGGAACGTACTGCAAGCTCCATTGATTGAAAATGGAGGGAAAATTGGCGATTGACATTATGAATCCTGCAAGCACCACAACGGATATTGCCACGACAAAAACGTAAAGCGCATTCTGCAATCTCATATACAATCTCAATCCAGCCATTGTTAACAGTGCATGAAAAACCATTAGACAAGCTCCGCAAATGAATATCCCTCCTCGTTCAGTCATCCATACCACCGACTCTTGAGGCATTACGAAACTAAGAAACGCATACAACAGACCCGTCTGGAAGATAGCGTCACTCATCCACCAGAACGCATAGGTAGCCATGTTCACCCAGTTAACCATAAAACCCAAACTTGGATTCACTGACCTTCCCAGGAACATGTATTCTCCTCCTGAGCGGGGCATTGCGGCGGTGAAGTGAGCGTAAACTGAATTGACCAGAAGCGAGCCGATCAAACCTATCGTCAAAGCAAGTAGGTAGTCACCACCATTGGCCCATATGAAGTAGTACGGTAGAAACTGACCGACGGCGATGTATGGTGCAGTATTTGATATGTTGTAGAGTGCTCCACCAATCAGTCCGACCTGTCGAACCAAGCCACTTGATTTTCTTACAAAAACTCCTTCTGCCACGACTAGTCGATCTCCGTAATTCAGTCTGTTTGCCTCGTTAGATATTTAAGACTTGTCACAGCAATTGCGATCCGAACTAGTCACCAACTTGTGTGATATTCCTGTATGTGAGCAATCGAAGAATCACGAATGAAGATGTGCATAGTTGAATCATGCGTTGCGTTGGACACATAGATGCTCAAGCATTCATCACAACCTGGAATAGAGCATGCAATTAGACCTCGTCAGCCTTCATCCAACAATACGGAGAACCTGAGCAGGCCCTCTTTCTATTCAGACTTCTGCAGAAAAAGCAGTGCGGAGCACATTGTCTTGAGCGTCAGAAGAACCTCAACATTAGAAGATGCCGAAGCTTTCCACAAGGCACAAACGTAGTAGTCATCGAATGCTCTCCACGCACGTAAGTTCCGTATACTACTGGAATTGCCTGAGACCTTATCAAAGAATCAGTTGTCTATGTCCCGTTGGGCACAGTTCATGGATAGATTTTGGTGGGTACAACAACAATATACTTTTTTGGCTTCAAGTGATGTTTGTTTTGTGTTGAACGGTCTGTACTTCTTGCGAAATCTTAAATGCACGGTCAAACCCACGGTTACGCATGGTGATTATGTTTGAGACTCAGAGGAAAAGTTGCGGTGGTCACTGGAGGAACTTCTGGAATCGGACGAGCTACTGCAATGATTTTTGCCAAAGAGGGGGCAAAAGTGATTGTTGTGGGAGGCAACGAAATCAGAGGAATAGAAACCGTCAAGGCAATTCAAAAAGCGGGTGGAGACGCCACTTTCATCAAGACTGATGTAAGCAAAAGCATGGAAGTTCAGGATCTTGTGAGGATGGCTGTGAAGACATATGGTCGGATTGATGCTGTGGCAAATGTTGCTGGAATTTGGGAGATTGCCAGCGTTGTGGACACTTCCGAAGAACTCTGGGATAGAACCATTAGTATCAACATGAAAGGAGCTTTTCTATTGATGAAGTATGCGATTCCCGAAATGGCTCGATCGGGAGGAGGTTCAATTGTCAACGTATCCTCGGTTGGTGGGGTTAATGGATGCTACGGTGAATTTGCCTATGGCGCTTCGAAAGGAGGCGTGATTCTTATGACGAAGGACGCTGCATTGGACTGCGCGGCCAAGAACATTCGTGTCAACTGCATTTGTCCCGGAGCCACTGACACACCAATGACGAGGAATTGGCTTAATAGTTGTTCTGATCCAGAAAGAGAACTGAACAAACTGATTGATCAAGTTCCCATGAGGAGACTCATAAGACCAGAGGAAGTGGCGAACCTTGCCGTTTTCCTAGTGTCTGATGAATCATCGGGAATTACGGGTGCCATCATACCAGTCGACGGAGGATATCTGGCAGTTTAGGGATATCTGTTGGAGAACATTGAAGACAAGGATGTAAGATGGAGTATCGAAGTCTTCGCAGATCTTAATCTCAAAAGTTCAAAATATCTTCACAGGAAGACACTGATGTTGGGATCATGAATACTGTAGCATCAGATGATGAAGAGATAATCCAGGACGCCCTAGGAATTACTGAACAGGCTCGAAGTTCAGGAGTACCGTTGAGGTTGATAGGGGCCTGCGCAGTCAGAATTCACTGTTCGAAAAACATGGAACTTCACAAATTCAAAATGAAGAGAAGCATCACGGACCTAGACTTGATAACACTTAGGAAATACCAATCAAGCGTCAAAGACATCGTTAAGGGAGCTGAATACTATCCAGAGACGAAAATGGTCGGCATGGCGAGAGACGCCTATCGAAAAGCCGGCAAAGGAACTGCTATGGATGTATTCTTCGATAGACTGGAAATGTGTCATACCATTGAACTCGGGAATAGACTTGAGATCGACTTTCCCACGATAACCTTGGCTGATATATTGTTAGAGAAGCTTCAAGTTGTGAAGATCAACGAGAAAGATGTCAAGGACGTTATTGCGTTGCTTCTTGAACATGAGATGGGAGAGACAGATAAAGAGACCATAAGCGTCGGTTACATAGCGAGACTCCTGTCGGATGACTGGGGTTTCTATTACACGCTGACGATGAATCTTGACAAGATCAAGAAGATGGCCACCACCCAATATCAAGACCTGTTGTCCTCCGAGCAACTCAAGAAGATTCAGACGAGCATTGACGTATTACTATCGAGGTTGGAGGCCGAGCCGAAGTCCACGAAGTGGAAACTGCGACAGAAAGTTGGAACGAAAAAAATTTGGTACCGAGAAGTTGAAGAAGTAGCGATGGGGTCGCTAACCGAATATTTGATGAGGAAGTACGAAAAGGAGAGAACTCATAATTGATCACGAAGATATTCTTCTGTACCGATGTCCACGGATCAACAAAATGCTGGAGAAAAGTGGTGAGCGCTGGAGAATTCTACAAAGTGAACACTGTGATTCTCGGGGGAGACATGACAGGAAAAGCCGTGGTACCGATTGTCAAACAGGCAGATGGATCCTATACATCGAACTTCTTGGGTAGAAACTGGAGACTTTTTGATGAGAAATCTCTTAGAGAACATGAGAATCTGATCGTCGACGCTGGTTGGTATGTCTACGAAACAAACCCCGAAGAAGTTGAAGATTTGAAGCAAAACAAAGAGAGGGTCGCGGAGATTTTCAGGCAAAAAGTAATTGAGAGAATACGAGAGTGGATCGCGATCGCGGAGACCAACTTGAAACCAAAGAATAGAACGATCATCGTAACACCTGGAAATGATGACCAACGGTTCACAGACGAGATAATTGCACAAAGTGACGTGGTCATAAATACAGAAGGCAAAATAGTCGACTTAGACGGGCATCATGAAATGTTGAGTTCTGGATGGTCTAACCCAACACCATGGAGTACGCCGCGGGAATGTAGCGAAGAAGAATTGACAAAGAAAATTGATGATATGGCTTCGAAGATCAAGAATATGAAGAACAGCATTTTTAGCCTGCATGTTCCACCGTTGGGTTCCGGTCTAGACATTGCACCCAAGCTTTCACATGATTTGCAGATATCAGCAAGTGGAGAGACGGCGTCAGTAGGTAGCACCGCTGTGCTGAATGCGATTCAGAGATATCAGCCAATGCTCGGTTTACATGGGCATGTTCACGAGGCGATGGGTACACGCAAAATTGGAAGAACAATATGTGTGAATCCTGGAAGCAACTACACAGAAGGCTTGTTGAATGGTGTCCTGATAGCATTGGATGATAAGGAAGTCAAGAGCACGGTCTTTACTTCAGGTTAGAATTCGTACAAGTGATATAGAGAGTGATTTGTTCCCATTTGTTTCTTCTAATATCGCGTGCCGCAGTGTAGATCATCTGGGATTTATGCCGGCCTCGATTACTGGTGTCCGATTGCTATTCACGGACTTGTGAACACTACAGCGCATGACGATTGTGCACATTATCCAAATATGATCATATCATCTCCGACACATGCAGAAATGGATGAACGCTTAAGTAGGATCTGCTAGCCTATGATGAATTCGGTCCGCAGATTTCCATAGTGGGTGCTTCAGATGTTTGGCGTGAAAGGAGGTCAACTGAAGTTGTTCACTGACGAACAAATTGAGGGTATTCATCAAGCATCTTTGAGGGTTCTTGAGAAAACTGGCATCGCAATGCAAAACACGAGGGCGCTTGAAGTGATGAAAAACGCCGGGGCAACAGTCGATAGAACGAAACAGATTGTCAAAGTACCTTCGTACCTGGTTGAAGAGAGTATTCAGAAAGCTCCCAAGCTCGTTAAGCTCTATGGACGCGAAGGAAAGTCTGAGATACTTCTATTCGACAACATGGTGTTCAACGGATCGTCAGACAATGCTGTAAGAGTTACAATGATGGACGGCAGCTCAAGACCCGCAAGCTTCGATGATCTGCACACATTTGTACGCCTTCAGGATGCCCTCCCGAGTGTTCACATAATGCTTACCCCTCTTACAGATTTTGTCGATATTCCAAAGGAAGGGATCTACAGAAGATGCTACGGACCTGTGCTGAAGAATTCTAGTAAACATAGCATAAATCAAGCGGATGGAGCGAAGGATGTACGAGATGAATTGGAGATGGCAGCGAGCGCTATGGGGTGGAGTGAAATCGAGACATTTGCGAAACAACCCATCTTTTCAATGATTTGTGATATGGCTCCACCACTAAGATTAGGAGAAACAACACTTGAAGTAATGATGGAATGCGCAAAGTATGGCGTCCCGGTCCACGCAGAGACAGATTGTTCGGCCGGCCTGACGGCTCCTGTCACAGCGGCGGGAATGGCTATCCAACAGAATGTTGAGGTGCTGGCAGGAGTAACATTGGTCGAACTCGTTAATGCCGGATGCCCAGTGATCTACGCACACGCTCCATTTGTTCCAGATTTGAGAGCAGGATACGCATTGACCTCGGCTCCTGAAAGATCCTTGTTTAGTGGTGCTGCTGTGCAGCTGGCTCGTCGATACGGTATACCGACATGTGGAGTAGGAGGAGCCACTGAAT
>CAZJUU010000068.1:0-8019 GCA_964549295.1 uncultured Candidatus Bathyarchaeia archaeon | reverse complement strand
TTGCTCCGTCGGATCATTGTACCTACTGAACTGTCAGCCCTAGCATCTGCATAGCTTGCTCCAAGTCTTATGGCCTCCCTAATACCTGTCTCTGCGAGATCCAAAAGCAATTCTCTAACCTCATTGAACAGTGATCTGTCGATGCATCTCCTTGGTTTTCAGTGTTGCGATCCATCTAAACCGCCTTGACGAATAGAATGCAACGCACTATTCGACAAATCAAGAAAGAGGTATATTACGGAAAACAGACAGCATGAGGGCGGAACATCATAGCGAGAGATGTAACCTAGCCATGACAGAAGTTTTGCTGACGCAACCTCCGATTCCTCCACCCATGAACTCATTTGTTAAGGATGTAGTGATCAGCCCGCCCTTGGGATTATGTTACATCTCCTCAAGCATTTCTCACAGTCTGGGAGTGGATGCAGATATTGTTGATTGTGCCATCTTGAACTTGGACAAGGATGGCGTAAAGAACGAGATCAAAAAGCGAGACCCGAAGATTATTGGAATATCAACCTCAACCCACACGTACAAGAATGCCCTGAAGATTGCCTCGTTGGCAAAGGAGCTGAACAGTGACACTACCACTGTTCTCGGAGGACCGCATTCCAGCATCCTAGACAGAGAGACCTTGCAGAACGAGTCCGTTGACATCGTGGTACGCCAAGAAGGCGAACTGACGATGATCGACTTAACTAATCTCAGAGTTTTCGGAAAGGGCGATATTTCAAGCATAAGAGGAATTACGTACAGGAAGGAAGGATCGATTCGACGTAATCCTGATCAGCCATTAATCGAGGATCTTGACGTCTTACCGTTTCCAGCAAGACATCTTCTGCCTCTTAGCCTGTACAAGGTACCGGCAACGATAATCACTGGTCGTGGATGCCCTTCAAGATGCATCTTCTGCGCCGCGAAAGCATTGTCAGGAGAACGATACAGAGTCAGAAGCCCGGACAACGTGGTTGCAGAAACAAAGCAGATGTTATCGGAAATCAAACCTCAATTTCTCTTCATTGCTGACGACACATTCACGATATTTCATGATAGAACCAAAGAGATCTGCAAACGATACAAAGAGCTTGCAATCAAATGGGTATGCGAGTCCAGAGTGAACACAATCAACGAGATGATAATCAAGGAGATGGTTGGATCCGGCTGCTACATGATCCAGTTTGGAGTAGAATCCGGTTCTCAGAAAATATTGGACTCAATTAGAAAAGGGATAACGATTGAGCAGATTAGAAAGGCTGTGCGATTGTGCAGAGAACATGGAGTGAAAGCAGTATGCAGCTTCATGATACCTCATCCAGATGATACATTTGATACGATCAAACAGACTAAGTCACTGATGGAGGAGCTGAGAGATCTGGATGCGCAAATCTTCGTTTCCTTGACGACCCCTTTTCCTGGAACTTACCTATACGACAATGCCACCAAACTGGGTTTGGAATACGTCACTCATGATACAGATGAATTCAATCTGGCAACGCCACTCATAAGGACGAAGCATCTCTCGATCGAAGATATTCAGAAAGCGTTCGACGAATTGTCTGAGATTTCCTTGCAGACATTTCCAGCCGAAATGGTGAAAGACTACACAAACTAGATGTATCCAGACATAGGAGTTCAAAATCAACTGAATTCTCTCGGCCAAGAAAATCGGATCAACAGCCGTATGTTCTTGCGAAGAAAAATTTGATAACATTTCGAGGTTCCTTTGAAGCAAGAATTCCAGTTTTGTGGCAAACAACCTAGAAATGAAAAGCTTGAAATTCAAGTTCATGTTACTGACGAGAACGAATCAAAATGCGTCATTTCACGGGAGATTCTCTGAACTGATATGGATGGCCTCGTTCCCGAGAAGATTTTCTTTACAAGCGGAGTCGGCATTCACAAAGAGAGGTTAGCGAGCTTCGAGGTGGCGCTTAGAGACGCTGGGATCGCCTCCTGCAATCTTGTTTATGTTTCAAGCATAATACCACCGAAGTGCACCTTGATACCTCGAGAAAGAGGTTTGAAGGAACTTAGACCTGGTCAAATAATTTTTTGTGTCATGAGCCGCATCGATACAAACGAACCCAATAGGCTCATAGCTGCTGCGATCGGTATGGCGAAGCCACTTGACAATTCTGTGTACGGTTACCTTTCTGAACACAAGTCATATGGTCAAACGCACAAGAAGGCTGGCGATTATGCGGAGGATCTTGCTGCTTCGATGCTTGCATCAACCCTTGGTGCAAAATTTGATGTTGACGATGCATGGGATATGAGAAGAGAGATCTGGAGAATTTCCGGTAAGAACGTTCGCACACGACATATCTGTCAATCAGCGGAAGGAAACAAGGACGGTTTGTGGACAACGGCCATCGCGGCTGCTGTAATGATCTAGGCGAGTACGGTCTAGACCGTCTCACTTCTTTCGATCTCTTGAAGAGTCTCTTCTACAGCAAAGCATAGAACGCCCCGATCATGATAGAATCTGCCTCGGGCTCTGAATCTCGTCCTTTTCTTCAGCAAACTTGATGGCCCCTCAAAGTCTTTCGGCGTTAGTCGTGCCCTCCATATTCCATCGACAATCACAACCGCTACTCCAGGGAAGATATTCTCAATTTCGACAATGTAGACGCCCTCATCAGTCTTGACAGGAATATTCTTCATAGGCATCACAGCGGCCATCGCTATTCGACCATCTTCGACCCGCGCTATCTGCCCAGTCTTCTCCAGTTTTTCGATTGCAGCTTGTGCAACATGTGATGTTATTCCTTCTTTCGACAAATCTTCAATCAAGTGTTGTGTGTGTAGGCCCTCAATACCCGTCTTGAGCAGTTTTGTCCACAGATACCTTGACGTCTTTTCAACATCTCTGATGAACCGTTTCGCACTTTCCTCGGGTTCAGTCAATCTAGGACGACAATCGGAGCCAACACGTTTCTCGAAGCACAGTATTTCATCATTCATCATGGGGTCGCGTTCAGGTCTTAGTCCATGCCGTGGCACTGGTTTCATTGTCAAGTTCAGTGATTCAACTATCCTTCTCATCCTCTCAACTCTGCGTTGACTTGCATGAAGATAAGCAATGTCAAATGTATCATTGGCCGCCAGAATAATTGCCTTGCCCGCCGTTCTTCTCCCGGTTCTGCCTTTCCGTTGGATGTATCGGATCTCACTTGGTATGGGCTCGTAAAAGACCACTAGGTCTACGTTTGGGATGTCCAAACCTTCCTCGGCAATGCAAGTGGCCACAAGTAGGTTTGTTTTTCCATCCCTGAAGTTTTGAAGGATTCCAGTCTGTTCGTCTTGGGTCAGTCCGATGTCATTGTTCTTAGAAGCTTGGCCTACGAATCTCTCAACCGACGCTAGGGGGCATTGTCTAAGCTGATCAACAATATGGGAGGCGGTGTCCCTGTACTGAGTGAATACCAGTATCTTTGAGTTTGGATGTTGCATCAACTGAGCTTCAATCGTTTCTCGTAGAAGAGGTAGTTTCGGATGTTCGATGTCAAGGTTCTGGTTCAGAATTCTTTTCAGTTCAACGTATTGCGGGTCACTGAGGATCGACTTGTAGCTTCTCTTCTCATCGCCAGTTTGCTGAATTCTCTCAATGAAACGTGCCAGCGTAAAGATTCCTTGAGTCTCAAGCAGTTCCAGTGCATGGAACAAGGTCAAGGAGGCAGACTGAACGAGTATCGAGTTAAATATTGGCCCCCGCCATTCTTTTATCGTCCTTTTCAATTGCTGCCTCAACAATTCTCCAGCTTTAATTAGATCTCTGCGAGTTGTGTTTTCAGGCCTTGTTCGGATTACGCCACTTCGACTAAGCCAACCTAGTCGTTCGTCTAGCATGATATGCAATATCCGACTGATTTGCTTGTACTCAATCGGTAGATCAGTGCGTTTCCACTCAACTTCGACTGGATGAAGATATGGAACAACGTCTGTGTCATCCTCAGACCTGTACTCGATCTGTTCGATGAACAATGCCCTGCAAATTTCTGTTATCTTCTCCCTGTCTGCGCCCGGACTAGCAGTCATTCCAAGAATTATTGGCCATCTCGCCTGCTTGATGTATTGTCTGGCTACTGCAGTGTACGCGTAGTCCTTCCTCGCTCTGTGACACTCATCGAAGACAAGTAGACTGAAATTCTCAAGCGACAGAATTCCACTTTCAGTGTCGTTTCTCACGATTTGAGGCGTTGCAAATACGATTCTACCGCTTTCGTCCCAGACTGCTTTTCTATAGGCGGGAGGTGTCTTTCCGGTTAGGGCAATCATATCTTCACTTGGAAGCCTCAGAGTTCTCACATAGGTTTCGTAGTGTTGCAGAACGAGCGGTCTCGTGGGAGCCATGACAAGGACGCGCATTTGCTTGTAGTTGTAGAGAAAATGAGCCGCTGCCAATTCGGAAATTATGGTTTTTCCCAGCGCTGTAGGCATGACGACCAAGGTGTTCTTCTGGATCGCTTTCTCCACGACGGTTTGCTGGTAAAGTCTAGTTTCAATCGTGTGAGACCGCACTAAAGGAAACTGTGTGCCAGTAGACGGGTCAGTCTCTGTCAACAGTCCAATCAACGCTTACTGTGTACATCCACTTCGTCAAGGGTTCTATACAAGAATACCACGTGTCAGAGGTCAATTTCATTTTCCGCATCTTTTTCGGCTGCAAATCCACTGTTCACAGCAACCTCTGACGGCTTTTTCAAAGGCTGGCGTTCAGGGAGGAGTGAATATGTTCCATCACCCGTCCGGTAGACAGCTAGACGACCAGTTGTTTCCCAACCTTCGCCTGTCGAGTGACGAATCTGAATCGTAAGCACTTCAGCAGTTGGATCCTTCTTTCCAGGCCATATGGCCAAAGTGAGAAAGTCTCCGTTTGGGAGGCGTGTTGAGAATCTGCCTTTGGGTTGCGATTTACCCATCAAGTTTCATTGCCTCAGATATACAGCTGTTAGATTACAGTGATAGCATTGTTCAGTATAAGAAGCATTCAGAAGTCTGACAATCTGTCAACTCTTTATATGAAGGAGTCACTGACCTAGTATCAATTCGAACGGACTGTATGAAAGTGATGCGTTGCTGAGATGCCCCGAGTCAAGTACGATAGAGATAGACTGCATCGGATGCTAGGTCAAGTCACCAAATCGAGAAAGAATCAAGAGACGAAGCGACGGCAAATCGAGCCCGAACCCTCTAGAATGTTGAAAAAGGTTTCTCAGCACTGCATACGCTGTGGAAAGATGAGAGACTTCTCAATTGATCAACTTGGCTTTGCCAAGTGCACAAGTTGTGGGTCGGTTGCACCTGAACGTCACAGTGCAACAGTCTAGTTTGGGTTAGATCACCATCCGAGGTCTGGAAGACGGTCGAAAGAATTCATCTATACCCCCCTACCCCCAAAGGGGGTCGAACAATATGCTACATGAGATCTTAACAAGGAAGTCCTTGGCGAAATATGTCACAAATCTATGTGGACGCGGTAACTGCGTACTATCGCCAATCTTCTTAGGAAGTGTCTACAGAAGCATACACATCTAGCTCACTATGATAAGGATCTTTGCGGACGATTATTGGAGAATGCAAAATATGGTTATGCCACTGGATCTCTCCGATGAAGTCGAAAAGATCAGAAACGACAGGCATCGTGGAGCTAGAGAACTTACAATATCAGCACTTCGAAGCCTGCGAATACTTGTCGAACAATTCAATGCGGGCATGGGTGAGGATTTGATCGACTATATGTTGTCAAGTGCGAAGGCTTTTGCTCAAGCTAGACCGAGCATGGTTTCGATATTGAATAGCATCGCTGCGGTCGTCTACGATGTACTGAAACAGGGCTGTCATGGAGGTAGAGTGAAAGAATCTATTCTTTCATCGATAGACGAGCAGTTAGACAGGTTCGAGAAAGCGTTCAGAAACGTCATTTCATTTGCTTCCAAACTTCCGACTGGCGGCTCTACTGTGTCAACTTGCAGCTACAGTTCCACTGTCATCCAAGCATTGATTGAGGCTAGGAAAGGTGGAAAGTCATTCAGAGTCATTGCATTGCGTTCACGCTCGACCAGTGAACCTATTGAATACGGTTCTTTGATGTGCAGGGCATTGAATGAGGCTGATGTGCAGACGCAACTTGTGGATGAGAAAGAGGTTGGTGACATAGATGAATTCATCGATATGGCAATTGTTGGTGCTGACACTATCTTTCCTGATGGCTCCTTCCTAAATGGTTATCCCACATTACTTCTGGCAAAAGAGATGTCGAAACGTCGCAAACCCTTCTATGTCGTTTCAGAAACTTGGAAGATTTATCCCCTGTCTATGCTGGGCTACAGGCCTGCAGTTGAGCTTGGGATGGATAAAGTACCAGCAGATCTCGTGACTGCTTTCATGACGGAATTGGGATCGGTAGAATCAAAAGGAGTTTCTGTTCATGCTCAGAAATTACTGATGCGTCTGAGAACCATTTCGAATCGGTGGACTGTAGTCTAGAACTGCCCTGCAGCATTGATCTTTGGCGATTGAAGTGAGAAGAAAACATCAGACATGTCTAGAGGAGCTCTCGATACAGTACGTTGACAGCGGTTTTCAGATATTTCTCATGGATACCGAAAATGAGGTTTTGACTGTTGCCTTTCGATATCATCAATATGTTGATGCGGCTTTTGCGGAATACTTCCGTTAGACGTGAGACTATGTCAGTGTTGTCTCTCAGAGCGTCTCCGACCATGCTTATGGCGCCAATTCGTTCTCCCATGACATTTGGCCTGTAACCATGCTCCTCAAGACATTTCGTCAGAGTAACCTCGATCTTCTTCCCGTTGATTACACTGTCCTTGGGGCGTATGGTTATTGAGATTATGTTGGCCGACGTTGCGACATCGTAGATTTCAATACCGTTGCTTGACAAAGCGCGTGTCAAATTACTTAGGTATCCTGTTCCCTCAGGCGTATTCATCAACTCATCATTGATCGTGAGTAGATAGAACCTCCTCGCCGATATCCCAATGACAGGCTTCCTGTGCGTGCTCATGGATCTTCGCGATATCTGTGTCGATGTCTTTCCGTGTAGAGTCTTCACGTAGATCGGAATATTGTAATTATCGCAGATTCTGACGGCGATAGGATGAACCGCTTCTATTCCTCTCCAAGCGAGTTCCTCTGCTTCATCGTAGCTGAGAAAGGGGATTACGTTGCTCTTTCTGAATTCTGGTTCGACAAAATAGATTCCTGGAACGTCTTTCACTATCTCGTATCTCGAATGAGTGGCAGCCGCGACTATAGCCCCTGTCACATCAGTGCTGTTTCTTCCAAGCAGTCTATACTTGTCAGTGTCTAGGTCTCTGCCTATGAATCCTCCAACGATCGGTATCGCACTATTATCCTGATCTAGACAGTCTCCAAGGGTCTCCCTCACGTTCGATATACTGAGTTTCTCTTTGACTATACCCTTCGAATCCACTATTATTCCAGTTCTGTAACCATCCATGTACTTGGATTCACGACCCAACGACATGATGAAATGGGATAGGATGACTCCAGAATGATCTTCACCCTGAGAGACGAATCGATCATAACTCATCGGTCTTCTCAGACCATCCAATGCACGTTCTATTTCGTTCGATGCTTCTCTTCGAAGCTGACTATCTGAAATGCCTGCAAGAATCGCCGCGTATCGTTTCTTCAGACCTTTGATGACTTTGCCATCGCGCTTCCAGTAGAGATTCGTAAGCAAATTGGTTACTCCCTTGGGAGCAGAAACAACAGCCACAGGCTTGTGGAAACTGGTCAAATCAACTACATATTTTCCCGCGTCAGAGAAATCCTTGCAGTCGGATATGATGGATCCGCCAAACTTAGTTACGATTCCAAGCTTCTTCTGCATCGTCGCCCACTCAGCCAAGTCAATGAGCAAAAACTCTTATCTATAGTTTCAGCTGAAACCCAATAGTAAATGAGTAGTCCCCACGGAATCAGTTGAGCGCATTCATGGATGTATTCAGAGAATCTCTCGTCACTTTC
>CAZJUU010000067.1:0-8091 GCA_964549295.1 uncultured Candidatus Bathyarchaeia archaeon | reverse complement strand
CAAAGATAGTTCCCATAGGAAACGGTGGTGCACAAACCAATACGATAATCGTCTCAGGAACAGGATCAGTCACCGCAACACCTGACAGAGCTCACGTAACCTTCGCCGTATGGACCCAGGCGATCACGGCGACCGATGCCCTGACGTCGAACGCTGAGAAGATGAACAAAGTGATCGAGGCTTTGACAGACGCTGGCATATCGATGGATGACATAAAGACAACAAGCTACAGCGTGGAACCAGTCATTCAATACCCAGAGAGATCTTCGGAGCCACCCAAGATAGTCGGATACATTGCAAGGAACGAGATACAGGTATCCCTAGCCGACGTGGCATCTGTGGGTAAGATAATTGACGTGGGTGTGGTAGGCGGAGCCAACGTGGTTCAGAGCATCTACTTCAGCCTGTCAGAGGGCAAAGCAGCTCAACTCAGAGACCAAGCCATTAAGGAGGCCGTGCAGGATGCCGATTCCAAAGCTAGAGCTATCGCTGAATCTCTGAATTTGAAGCTAGTCGGCCCCACATCTATCAGTCTAGGATACGAGTATCCAGTACCAGTCTACGAAAAGGCGGCCGAAGCTATATCAACACCAATAGTTCCAGGGCCACTAACAGTATCCGCGAACGTCCAAGTAACCTACAGCTACGAATAACCTGTGCCCTCATGAACCGATCTGAACGACCTGTCCAGTAGCACCAGACTCAAGAGCCGCTTCGCAGACCTCAAGCGCCTTCAACCCATCCTCGCCCGAAGCCGACGGTTGCCTCCCAGCGAGGATAGCCTTCACGAAGCTTTCCAGTTCAAGTTTAAGCGGCTCCTCCCACCTTATTTTTGGCATTATTGACCTGTTAGAATTCTCAACCACGGTCTCTTGCGTCACGTAGTCAATGGTCGCAGTAGCCTCGCTACCGGTTACGGTCAGCTTCCTAATCTTCCGCGGAGTCAACCAGTTGGCATCGATGAATCCAACTTCTCCATCGGAGAAGTTCAATAGTATCTCCGAGAAATCCTCGTGCTTGTGTACAAGTCTCCCTGTTCTTGCGTATACAGTCTTCACATCACTTTCCATCAAATATCGCATAGTGTCTATGTCATGAATCGCAGAATCCTTGGTGACCCCCACATCTCCTATTCGAACAGGCCATCTCGTGACCCTGCGGGCGATCACGAGAATAATCTTCCCCAATTCCTTCTTGTCAATGAGTCTCTTGACATATCTCACAGCAGGATTATAACGTTCAACGAAACCCACGCCGACCCGAACGCGGTTCTTCTTCGCCAGTGAAAGCAGTTCTCTTGCTTCACGGCTTGTGCTGGCGAGAGGCTTCTCGATCAGAACATCTTTTCCAGCCCTTATTAATTTGGCCGCCACATCCTTATGCGTCGTTGTCGGAGTGCAAATCGTGGCGGCTTCCACATCTTCACGAGCTAGAATCTCGTCTATGTCGCAGCAGTACTCGACCTCGTATCTTGTTCCCACCTGTCTTGCGCGTTTCAAATCAGTATCGCAAATACTGACCACTTTGGCGTTTTTGAGGCTGTTAAGAATCCTGACGTGGTTGCGTCCCCAGAAGCCTGTGCCGAACACAGCCAGGCCAAGCTTTTTCATTTCGTCCAAGTTCCCGTTCCAATTCCTCGATAGATCGCTCCAGTCTTTTCGACCGCAACAGGATCAAATGTATGCGTTCCATCAACTATGACAGGTTGCCTACTCATCGCCGAGATTAGATCATGGATCTTCATCTGCTTGAACTCGTCATGAGCCACAGTCAATACAACACAGTCCGCTTTCTCAATCGACATTTTCAACGTTGGCTTCGCATCGTAACCTGTCTGCCTCAACTCTGAAGATGTGTACTTTGGATCGAACACGGTTACGCGGGCTCCTCTGCGTTTCAACAGCTGGATCAATTCAACCGCCGGGGAAAATCGTGTCTCTTTCGCATTCTGGCGATATGCGATTCCCAGAACAGTGATTCTAGATCTCGCAACAGGTTTTCCAGCAGCTCTCAATCCGCTGGCGACCAATCGAACCGCATGCTTCGGCATCCCATCATTAACCTGCCTCGCCATCTTGATCAGTCTCATATTCTCCTCTACTTCATCAGCCTCAGCCTCGAGGAGGTATGGATATACCGGAAGGCAGTGTCCGCCAACTCCTACCCCCGGTGAATGTAAATGCGAATATGGTTGGGTGTTTGCTGCTCGCATGGCTTCATTATAGTCGATTCCAATCTTCTCACAGAACATTGCAAACTCGTTTGCTAGAGCAATGTTTGTATCCCGATATATTGTCTCGAAGAGCTTTGCAGCTTCAGCAGTTCTTATGTCCCTAACCTTGTGAATCTCGCCTCGAACGAATGTGCGTAGGACTTCTGAAGACGCTTCAAGACTCTTGTTATCAATTGCTCCCAAGATTCTGACGTAATGTGACAAGTCCCTGAGTGCGGTTCCACTCATCGCCCTTATCGGACAATAAGCCAGACCAAACTTCTCTCCAGCCTTCAGCCCTGAATGCTTCTCCACAACTCGTTTGACAAGTCTCTCAGTAATGCCTGGACCACATGTACTCTCAAAGATAATGAGACTGTTTTCTTGCAGAGATTTTCCAACCTCTCTTGATGCATTCTCCACAGCCGTGTACTCTGGCTTCTTATCGCGATCAATCAACGTCGGCACAATAATGAAGACTACGCCGCTCTCACGAACCGCTTCCTCAGTGCTTGTTGTAGCTTTCAACTTTCCTTCCCTGACAAATCTCTTCAACATCTGCGGAAGCCCTGGTTCAGAAAGAGGTGGAATCCCTTTGCTAACACCTTCAACAACTCTTGGATTCGTATCGCAGCCTACGACTTTCACTCCTGCCTCCGCCAGCAAGCATGCGGTTGGAAGCCCCATCCATCCCAATCCAACAACGGCGACGGGGACGCTGCCAGATCTCAACTTCTTCCTGATGTCTGTTGTTGGGAGCGTCATCAAGTCTGCCAAGAAGGTCACTCAGCGCTTTGAAAGTGATCTTGAAAGGGGCAGCATACTGGCCTACGCGCTCTATTTAGGATTTGTCACGAGAAATCTTCCGCATTCTTCAAATGTTGAAATCGATTAACAGCATAGTTGAATCGCAATAATATATGAAAGGAATCGGCGATGAGATGATGATCATTTGAAGATATGGATTGACATTCTCACACCAAAACAGGTTCTCTTCCTAGGCGCCCTCGCCACTCGACTCGAAAAGTCAGGCCATGAAGTTGTGCTAACAACGAGACGCTATAGAGAAGTCAACCAAATGCTGGGCATGAAAGGGTACAAAGCGAAAATCGTTGGTGAACATGGGGGCGCCTCTGTTTTCAACAAACTGAGGCAAAGCGTGCTCAGGATCGCATCACTGGCAAAACTGATCAACAAAAGCAAACCCTCTCTGGCAGTTTCGTTTTCATCACCAGAAGCTGCGAGAGTCGCATACGGCGTTTCAATACCGCACTACTGTGTTAGCGATTCACCACATGCAACCGCTGCATCCAAGTTGTCCGTACCCTTGTCAAAACGACTTTTCACGCCATGGATAATTCCCAAAGACGAATGGACAAGATTCGGCATCTCTCGCAACAATATCATCACGTACAGAGCGCTTGATCCCATCGTTTGGATCAAAGACCTCAGGCCAAGCAAGAGCGTACTAAAGGAGTTGATGTTAGACAAAGACAAACCAATCGTCACTGTTCGTCCAGAAGAAACTCACGCAGCTTACTTACTCCAAGAAGGGTACCCTGAGAATTCAACTACGAAACAAGTGGTTCAAGATCTCGCGGCTGCTGAGAAAGATCTTCAGATAGTGATCATCGGACGCTACGGTCGAGAATTCACGAGAAAATGGCGTGGACTACACAAGAATATAGTGTTTACAGAATCTGTAATTGACGGCCCGAGCCTAGTGGCGCAAAGTTCGCTATTTATCGGAGCCGGTGGAACTATGACTGCAGAAGCAGCGCTTCTAGGAGTTCCAACGGTATCCATATACCCAAGTGATCCCACGTTGGTTGAGAAATATTTGATCAAGGCCGGACTTGTCTACAGAAACCTTGACCCGAAACATGTGGTCAATGCATGTAGCAGGATGATTTCTGACGTGGATTTCTCAAGAAGATATCATGCAAAGTCCAAAAGACTCTTGAACAGCATGGAAGATCCGATTGCTGTGATTGCCAAGCATTTGACAAGATCTGCGAAATGAATATTGACAGATCTCTATCGGAGTTGTAGACCTCTTTTTTTCATGGCCCAGCCAAAGTACTTGTCAGAGATGAATTTCCAAATGTACAGCCAGAGTCCAGCCATCAAAACAACGAGAACAACTCTGGCCACAGCCAACGCTAAATGACCTAACATTCCAGACTCGGGTGCAGTCAGTAGAACGATCAGTTTTATCATCCACATTCCCACGATCAGCGAGATCCAGACTATCAACAAGATTCCAGACAGGCAGAGGATTCTGTTCAAGGTGAGTCACCATAGAATCAAGATCTGAGTCAACACTGCTAACGCAGATGAGAACATAGTTAGCAGAATCATAGAATCTACGATATTCATTTCGCTCAGTGGACCCTGTGCAAGAATCAGCCTGGTCAATGTCACAGGCGCCGACTTGCTATCGGTAGCTTCCAAGCTTCCGTCATGGCGGAGCATTATCGGTCGTGTCTTAATCTCTCTATGTTCGTACAGTCTGCCCACGGAGAACAAGCCATAGAACGCGTTCATTATGTGCGGCATCATCGCCACAACCGTCGCAACCTCAATCCTGCCCAGTACGGCTATGCATCCAATGGCTGCTCCTGTAAACAGGCTTCCCGCATCTCCAGAGAACACCTTGGCTGGATATCGATTATAACGATAGAACGCTAGCAGAGAACCCAATAGTGCGAGTGGAAGAACTGCTTCTTCCATCCTTCCTGAAAGAACCAAGAAAATTATCGTGGCGATTGATATCACAGAGCATGTTGATGGCATGGCTCCGTTGAAGACGTCCAACATATTCACAGCGTTTGACGGAATTGCCACTGCAAGGAAGATCAATAGGGGATAGATGAGTGTCAAGCGTACCGGTCCGATGAATGGGAGTTCCGGACGAGGTGAGTACGTTCCAAGAAGAAGGATTGGAACAGCTGCAAGAGCCGTCAATGCAGGCTTGAGTCTTGGACTCAATGGTTTGAAATCATCTGCGATGCCTATAGCACCGGCAATTGCCAGACTAAAGAGGAAAGTTGAGTACTCAGTCACGTGACTGGGGGCCAGAAATATTGCAAGCGCGACCGACACTATGGTGCCGGCCATTATGGCTATGCCGCACATCTCGGGAATTGGGGGCTTCGAACTCTTGTGAATGTCAAATCCAATCTTTCCAATCGACAGCATCTTCTTAGCAACTACAGGCGTCAGCAACCAAGTAGTAGCAAACGCCACCAACAGAGCCAATGCGTATACTATGACTATATCCAACTGCACCGATCACGCCAACTACATGCTTTTCACAATTCTGTCAACTGTCTGAGAATACTCCTCCACGAGCCCAGTCGCCCTGTTTTGGGTCTTAGCTTCGGCAAAAAGTCTGAAAATGGGCTCTGTTCCGCTTGGCCGAATCAAAATCCAAGATTCATCCTCAAACCTAATCTTCACACCATCCAAAGTCTCCACCTTGAGATTTCGAGTATCAGATCTAAGCCTCTCCAAAACCTTCTCCTTCAAAGGGTTTGGACATGCAACCTTACTCTTCCATGAGTAGTGGCTTGGAAGCTCTGATAGAAGGTCTGACAGTCTCTTACCCGTCTTGGCCATGATGTTGACGACAAGCGACGCTGCCATCGCCCCATCTCTAACGGCTAGGTGTGGACCGTAGAATATGCCTCCATTCTCTTCTCCGCCGAACTTGGCACCTATCTTTGCCATGGTTCTAGAAACATGAATGCTTCCAACACGAGTCCACACGATCTTTCCTCCGTAGGCCTGAGCAATCTCTTCAACCACCATTGATGAGCTAACCGGAGTCACTACAGTCTCGCCCTCGTTCTCAAGCAAAAAAAACTTCTCAGTTAAGGCGACCGTTCTGTCTCCCCAATGTGCTGTTCCATTTTCATCGACGAATACTGCTCGATCTCCATCTCCGTCATGAGCTACTCCAAGATCGGCTCCAAACGCTTTCACAGCTGCGCAGAGCATGCCCAAGTTCTCTATCGTAGGTTCAGATGGCCTACCAGGGAACTCTCCATCAACATTCGCATTGATCGTGTAGACTTTGCAACCAAGTTCGCGTAGGAGATATGGCGTGACAAGTGCGCCGACGCCGTTGCCCGGGTCCACAACAACCTTCAGAGACGCTGTTTGAATACGATTCTCAGACACGTGGCGTTTTATGGCTTCCTTGTATTCCTCCAATGCGCCGGTCTTGGAAGCTCTTGTTCCCAAACTCTTCCAGTCTCTTGGTTTCCAACTCCTTGCAGCATAGATCTTCTCGATCTCAACCTCTTTTTCTCGTTCTAGTTCAATCCCATCCCTATCAACTACCTTAATTCCATTATACTCTGGTGGATTGTGACTCGCCGTAATCATGATGCCGCCGTCCGTTCCACTGGAACGTGTGACGTACTGAAGGGCTGGAGTCGGAGCCAGACCGATGTCGAAGACGTTGCATCCAACCTGCATCAACCCAGCCACGGTGGCTTCAAGAAGCATCACGCCGCTTGTTCTGCCGTCTCTTGCAACAAGGATCTTGCCTCCGTCGAAGAATGTACCTATCGACGCTCCCAGTTCCATTGCAAATTGAGGTGTGAGATCTATGTTTACGACGCCTCTTACACCATTAGTTCCGAAAAGTCTTCTATCTTCCAATTCTACTCCTCCAGAGATTCAACTACAGAATGTTCGCCGGGCCTGTGATATCCTCAGAAATATCCTTGTGAGGACACACTTTGACGCCTCCCTCCAGTTTCACACCAGACCTAACGGAAATTTCTCCTGCGAGCACTGTTCCATCGCCTAACCTCACACTGTCTGAAATATGGCTTCTATCACCTACAATTGTACCTGAAATCGTTGATGATTTTCCGATGTGTACACCGTCAAAGAGGATCGACTTCTCAATGCAGGCGGCTTCCTCTACGATTGACCCTCTGCCAACCACCGCCAGCGGCCCGATCACCGCATTGTCTTTGACTACCGCTTTTTTCATAATTAGGCAAGGGGGTTTGAGAACCGCAGTGTTAGAGACCTTAGCCGTCTTCTCTATCACTGGCTTGTCAGATGATTCCGCTTTCAGAAATGTGAAGTTTGTTTCAAGGTAGTCATCAATCGTACCTACGTCATTCCAGTAGCCCTCTAGCTCATGCCCCAGGAGTCTACCTTCCTTCGCTAGGATCGGGAACACTTCCCTCTCAATCGACGTTTTCTTACCTAATGGGATGTATCTGAAAATTTCAGGGGAGAGTAGATAGATCCCTGCATTTATCAAACCGTTAACGGGTCTTTCTCCTGACGGCTTCTCAAGAAAGCTCGATACCCACATCTCTCCATCAACATTGATGAGTCCAAATCGACGAGCATCAGCTACAGCGTGAAGAGCGATTGTAGCTACAGGTTTCTCTTTCTTGTGTCGACTGACCATCTTGGAAAGGTCGCCCTTGAAAAGGACGTCTCCATTCATTGCGAGAAAAGTACTTCTTGATCCAAGAAGCTGTTGTGCGAGTTTTATCGGACCACCTGTACCGAGTGGACTTGATTCATGTGAATACTGTATACGAATTCCTCGATAACGTGCACCGAGACGGTGCGTCAACTCATACGCCATGTAATTCACTGCGAGGACAACACTGTCAACGCCGATTCTTACGAGAGTGTTGAATGTTCTCTCAAGTATGGGTTTCCCTGCTATTGGAAAGAGAAGCTTCGGCTTCACGAAGCTGAGTGGTCTAAGCCTCGTGGCATATCCGCCTGCAAGTATCAAGGCTTTCATTTGGGTTCATCACGCAGTTGGAGGATTCTCCCCCACATTCAATTTGATGGTACAAGGTGTCTGCTACCGAATCTAAATAGTTTCTCAG